>DATBVZ010000001.1:0-6507 GCA_036515095.1 Cyclobacteriaceae bacterium
CGGCTTACCCTGGAACACGTCAACGGCGTCGGCATTCGCCGTGACCAGCCAGTCGGTGCACACGACGCCATCGTATCGGTATTCGCCCCGCAACAAATCCGTTATCAGGTAGGCGCTGTAGGCGTTACCAACATTTTCTCCGGTCTTACTGTCCTGTCCCCAGGATATCGTATAGTAAGGCATGACCGCCGAGGCCATTCCTGTACCTCCGGATAATTTGAAAGCCCCCTGTGTAAACGGAATGAGATGCTCCGAAAAATTTCCACCGGGATACACCGCATATTTGCCATAACCCCAGTGAGCATCTCTGCCCCCTTCTTCGGGGCCGCCCCCAGGCCAGTGTTTCACCATGGCATTGACGCTTTCATTTCCCCATCCTCCATCAGAAGAACGTTGAAATCCATCGATATAAGCAGCGGCCATGGCAGCGGCAAGATGAGGGCTCTCTCCGAAGGTTCCGTTAAAGCGATTCCATCGTGGCTCAGTAGCGAGATCGACCTGGGGAGAAAGTGAGGTGGCTATTCCAAGCGCCCGGTACTCTTTGGAGGCAATGTCCCCAAACCCGCGGGTTACCTCCGGGTCGAAGGTGGCAGCAAGACCCAGCGAGCCCGGCCACATGGAAATTTCACCTCCGGCCCCGGCGTTGTATTCCGCATCCGACCGCGAAGCATGGCGGGGATCGGAACTCGTGTTTATTGGTATGCCCAGGCCCAAACCTTCTACAAGCGCCTGAGCATTGTTGTTCCAGGTTGCCGCAACTTCGGGACTCTCTACGCGCGTGATCAAAACATGCCGCACGTTGTCATCCGTCAAAAATTCTTTCTGCTGATCGGTGAGATCGGAGGCTGCGGCACCACTTTCAGCATACAGCTTGCCACCGTACATTCCACTATTCGGACCGAAGCCACCACCGGGTATGGCCTGGTGACCGCTGTATAACATGAGCCCGGCGATCTGTTCGACAGACATCCTTGACGCGAGATCTCCCGCCCGCTCATCCGGCCGCAACCGCCAGTCCTCATACGGGTCAAGCATCCCGTTTTTGTTCAGGTCTTTGAATCCATAGCGGTCGACAGTAATGATGCTGATGCCTGATGCAACGGCATACCCAAGCGTCGGACCTTCTTCGTTTACAACGATCCTGATGGGGCCGGTGCCTGACTCTTCCCATTTGGGACCACAAGCTGTCATCATAAGCAGCAAGCAGATGCAACCTATCGTTACGCGGTTTGACATAATGATTACTCGTTTAATTCCTGAAATTGGTTTGCCTATCGGACGGATACTGTTCCTGCAGGAAACTGATCATGACGCATTATCCTTGGATCAAACAAATTAATACCTAACAGCGACTTTGCAAAGCAAGTAAGCGAACGACTCAGATTTGAGGGCAAACGATGACCACACGCACTTTTGCACACAAAGACCGCCCGAAAATCTACGATCGCGTTCAAAAAAAACTTATAATTGAGGAGGAAGGAAGGTTATTTCGATGAATTGATCTTCTCAATACCAATCCACCAACCATGAACCTTACCCTACAAGCCTTTCTGGCCATCCTGCCGATCTTAGTCGTGGCTGTATTGCTGGTGGGCCTGCGGTGGTCCGCGAGCCGTGTCATGCCGCTTGCTTACGTAATGGCGTTTATTATCGCCGTGTGGCTTTGGGGCGTATCATTCAATCATGCGCTGGCATCGAGTATCCAGGGGCTTTTTATCACCTTTGATATTCTGTATATCATCTTCGGCGCCATTTTGCTCCTTAATATATTGAAGCAGTCCGGCGCCGTTGGAGTGATCCGCCAGGGATTCTCCACCATCAGTGCGGACCGCCGCGTGCAGGTGGTGATCATCGTATGGCTCTTCGGCTCTTTTATAGAAGGCGCTGCCGGCTTTGGAACTCCTGCCGCCATCACCGCGCCATTACTTGTCGCCCTGGGATTTCCTGCCGTAGCTGCCGTGATGCTTGGTATGATGGTGCAAAGCACACCCGTCACATTCGGAGCAGCGGGAACGCCGGTACTCGTTGGTATCAGGGGCGGCCTGGAAAATCCTGAACTCACCGAAATGCTTGCGCGTGAAGGGCAAAGCTTTTACCAGTACCTGATGATCATTACTTCCAATATAGCCGTGCTGCACGCGATAGCGGGAACGATCATGCCCCTGTTCATGTGCGTGATGATGACCCGGTTCTACGGAAAGAACAAATCCTGGAAGGAAGGTTTGTCCATATTTCCGTTTGCACTTTTTGG
This sequence comes from Cyclobacteriaceae bacterium, assembly GCA_036515095.1. GTDB lineage: Bacteria > Bacteroidota > Bacteroidia > Cytophagales > Cyclobacteriaceae > ZC4RG29. The sequence goes on from DATBVZ010000001.1 coordinate 2,252, forward strand.
GGGCCTTGCCTTCACGATTCCTTACATGCTGGCCGGGCTGTTCCTCGGTCCTGAATTCCCGTCCCTGCTTGGCTCGCTGGTGGGCCTGGCCATTGTAACCGGTGCTGCACGGCGCGGTTTTTTGATTCCTAAGGAGCCCTGGGACTTCGCTCCACGTTCCGAATGGCCCTCAAACTGGTCGGGCAAACTCGACATGATGCTGGAAAAGATCACGCCCACCAAACCGATATCGATCGCACGCGCATGGTTCCCTTACCTGTTGGTGGCGCTTTTCCTGGTTACAAGCAGGCTGGAGCAGCTTCCCGTAAAAGCATTCCTTGCCAGCTTTGTGATCGGCTGGTCTGATATACTTGGATCGGGCATCTCCGCTACTACAACACCGTTTTACCTTCCGGGAAGTATATTGTTGCTCGTTGTGTTTATCACGATTTTCATTCATTGGATGAAAGTGGATGCTGTCAGGACAGCGTTCAGCGAATCCGGTAAGATGATACTGGGTGCCGGTTTTGTGCTGATTTTTACGGTCCCGATGGTCCGCATCTATATTAATTCAGGCGCCAACGATTTTAATTTGTCCAGCATGCCTATTGCCATGGCCGAATGGGTCGCCTATAACGTTGGCGCTATTTGGCCATTAGTTGCCCCCACTATCGGCGCATTGGGCGCATTTATTGCCGGCAGCAACACGGTAAGCAATCTCATGTTCAGTCTTTTTCAATTCGGGGTAGCGGAACGATTGGCCATTTCAGGAGCGATAGTAGTGAGCCTTCAGGCTGTGGGCGCCGCCGCGGGGAATATGATTGCCATCCATAATGTAGTTGCTGCATCCGCAACGGTCGGACTCCTCGGCCAGGAAGGCAATACGCTTCGCAAAACTATTATCCCCACAATTTACTACCTCCTGGTGGTCGGCATAATGGGCCTTATTATGATTTATGTATTACCTTCAAATGATCCTTTACTTCCATGATCTATCCAAGAACCGGTTTTTATGTCGAGCTTCCCTGAATTGAATACAAGCACCCGGATCCTTATGGGACCAGGCCCCAGTGACGTCCATCCCCGCGTACTAAGGGCGATGGCCACACCCCTCGTTGGTCATCTCGATCCCCAGTTCCTGCAGGTGATGGATGAGATCAAGGAAATGGTGCAGCTCACGTTTCAAACGCAGAATCCCCTGACTTTCGTGGTGTCTGCGCCCGGCAGCGCCGGTATGGAAACCTGCCTGGTAAATCTTCTGGAACCCGGTGACGAAGCCCTGATCTGTGTGAACGGCGTATTTGGTAACCGCATGTCGGATATTGTAGAACGATGCGGCGCAAAACTTACCCGGGTGGATGCCCCCTGGGGCGAGCCGATCGATCCGCGCGCAGTTGAAAAAGCGCTAAGCACCTGCAAGCCAAAACTCGTCGCCATCGTTCATGCCGAAACTTCCACGGGTGTACTCCAACCGCTGGAGGCGATCAGCAAGATCACCCACGAAGCCGGCGCGTTGTTCGTGGTCGATGCGGTGACCTCGTACTGTGGCACAGAACTCAACGTGGACGAATGGGAAATTGATGCAGTGTACTCCGGTTCGCAAAAGTGTCTCAGCGCTCCCCCCGGACTCTCGCCTGTTACGCTTAGTCGCAGGGCCGTGCAGGTGTTGGACGAACGAAAGACCAAAGTTCAAAGTTGGTTTCTTGACCTTACGCAAGTAAAAAATTATTGGGCCGGCGCAAAACGCGCCTATCATCACACAGGCCCCGTTTCAGCCATGTTTGCAATACATGAGGCACTGCGCCTTGTGCTTGAAGAGGGCCTGGATAAACGTTTCATGCGGCACAGAGACAATCACAGGCTCCTCCAGAAAGGATTGGAACAACTGGGATTTGAATTTATCGTAAAACCTGAATTCCGGCTGCCGATGTTAAATGCGGTAAAGCTGCCGCCAGGCCTGGATGATGCCTCCGCGCGGAAAAGACTTTTGGATGAATTCAATATAGAAGTCGGAGGCGGACTCGGCGAATTTGCCGGAAAGATCTGGCGGATCGGACTGATGGGGAACAGCAGCAGTCCCAATCACGTCAACATGCTGCTTGGTGCACTGAATACCGTAATGAGATCCTGACCGTGATGAACACCGGAGCATTTATTTCTTCGCTGAAACAGGCAATCCGGGGAGAGGTCCTTTCTGACGACTACACCTTGGGCATGTACGCCACCGACGCCAGCGTATATCAGATCCGTCCCCTGGCTGTCGTACTCCCAAAAAACGATGAAGACGTCGCAGCCGCGTTGCAGGTTGCAAACAAATTTTCCGCTTCCATCCTGCCCCGCGGAGGTGGAACGAGCCTCGCCGGACAAACCGTGGGACGGTCGCTGGTCATCGACTTCTCGAAGTATATGGATCAGCCCATTGAATTTAATGCGGAAGAACGGTGGGTAAGGGTGCAACCCGGTATGATCCGCGATGAACTTAACGATAACCTTAAGCCGCATGGATTGCACTTTGCGCCTGACCCGGCAACCTCAAGCAGGGCCAACGTGGGAGGCATGGTAGGTAACAATTCTTCCGGCACCAAGAGCATTATTTATGGCAAGACCGTTGACCATGTGCTGGAAGCCAGGGTGCTGCTTGCGGATGGCACTGAACTCCATTTAAAGAAGTGCACGCAGGAGCAGTATGCGGCAAAGGCGCTGCAACAGGATCGTGAAGGTGAAATTTACAGGGAGTTCAGGAGGATCATCGAAGCAAACAGGGATGAGATCGAAAAGCGATTCCCCAAAGTAATGCGGCGCGTGGGCGGGTACAACCTGGATGAGTTCATCCGTACCCGCGAATGGAATTTGAGCAAGCTCATCACCGGAAGTGAAGGAACGCTGGCAACGACCCTGGAAGTGAAGCTGAACCTGGAACCACTTCCTAAGTTCAAATCCGTTTGTGTTGTCCATTTTTCAGAGTTGCTCAAAGCCATTGCGGCAACGGAGGCTATTCTTGAATTCCGTCCCTCCGCGGTAGAGATCCTGGACAGAACAGTGATCAACCTCAGCAGAAAAAACCTGACGACCCAACGCGCCTGCCATTTCGTCGAAGGAGACCCCGCAGCCGTTCTTATTGTAGAATTTTATGCCGGGGACGAAGAAGAAGTGATGCAACGTCCCCGGTCAATGATAGCGAAACTGAAGGACCTGGGTATGGGTTACGCCTACCCGCTCTTCCCTGAAGGCGCGGCTTACGAAGATGTCTGGTCGGTGCGTAAAAAAGGACTGGGACTGATGCTGGGCATGAAAGGTGAGAAAAAACCGACTGCCTTCATTGAAGATGCAGGCATACCTACGCACGTTCTTCACGAGTACATTGGTCGGGTTGTTGACCTCTGCAAGCAGCACGATACCGAAGTGGCCATGTATGCGCATGCCAGCGTAGGCGTGATCCACGTAAGGCCCATACTCGACCTGCGTCAGAAGGAGGATATCAAAAGATTCGAACAAATTGCCAGGGGAACGTTCGAACTCGTAAAAGAATACGGCGGTTCATGGAGCGGAGAGCACGGCGACGGATTGGTACGAAGTCCGTTTATGGAGGCGTTTTATGGCCCGCAGATCTACCGTGCCCTCAAGGAAGTGAAGAGACTCTTTGATCCGGAAAACCTGATGAATCCCGGAAAGATCGTTGACGCCCCACCAATGACAACCAATCTTCGCTATGGAGAGTCGTACAGGGACCATCCAGTGAAGACTGAATTCAATTATACCAACGAGAATAGTTTTCGCGAAGCAGTCCATATGTGCACCGGTGTCGGAGAATGCCGGAAGATCATGGGCGGTACCATGTGCCCGAGTTTCAAGGCGACACGGGACGAGGAGCACTCCACGCGGGGACGCGCAAATGCACTGCGTCTTGCTATGTCGGGGCAACTGGATCCGGCGGGGCTCGCCAGCGAGCGTCTGCATCAAACCCTTGACCTGTGCCTTTCCTGCAAAGCGTGTAAGTCGGAATGTCCCAGTAACGTAGACATGGCCAAGTTAAAGAGCGAAGTCACGCAAATCTACTATGACCGGCATGGAGTGACGATGCGCGACCGGCTGATCCGGGATTCTTCGCGCATGGCATCGAAATTCAGCGGGGTATTCGCCGGAATGATAAATCGTATTCAGGGCAGTATCGGGTTCAGAAAGACCCTCGAGCTGCTTGCGGGTTTTGACAGCAGAAGACGGCTGCCCGATTATGCAAGGAAAAGCTTCTCCCGCTGGTACCAGGATAACAACCCGAC
>DATBVZ010000002.1:0-2293 GCA_036515095.1 Cyclobacteriaceae bacterium
TTTTGAATACGCATTGAAGATATGTTCTTCATTTTAAGGAATAACTCTTCCCGAACATTTCCAAGCCAAACCACTTCCCTTCCGAACCAATCAATAATCTTCCTTTGCCGGTAATGAGCAGAAATATTATCAGCAAAGGGAACAGTATCGGAAGCGCGATAGCGAAGATGGATAATGTCACAAAAACCACGGGGACTGATGTGACTAACACGACTGCCAGGAGCGGGAAAATAAGCATACACACAATCACAAGGATGCCAAATGCAAATATGAATACGGGTGGTAAAATAGCGATTGAGAAAATACCCCAGAATCCCTTCTTAAACACACCGGAAACCTTCTTTCCGTACAGGATTACTCCACTGCTCAAATCTTCCTGGACTACCTCAGTACCTTCAGACACAGACGGTTTCTCAGAGACAGGTTCTTCCGGTTTGGGTTCTTCTTTCGTTGAAGTTGCTTCTGTTGCTGTTACAAAAGAAACATCGGTCTCCGATATTTCTTCTGTCACCACTTTCTGAGCAGTATCTTCAGAATCCTTTGCCTTTTTTTTCCTTTTCCAAAGCGCCATGGTGAAGTTGGTTAACCTCTAAAATTATATATTCTCACATAAACTTGCGATGGCCTGAGCGGCAATGGCCTCACCGCGACCAATGGCATCTACACCTTCCATCGTTGTGGCTTTAATGTTGACCCGGCTTGCATCCACACCGAGCCATTCTGCAATATTTTTCTTCATTTCTATTTTTTTTGAACCGATCCTGGGTTTTTCGGCAAGGATCACTACATCCACATTGTTGACTTTGAAGCGCCTTTCTTTCACAAGATCAACGACCTTTAAAAGGAGGGTCTTACTGGAGACGCCTTTCCACCTCTGGTCGGTATCAGGGAAATGTTCTCCAATATCACCCAGGGCTGCCGCTCCCAGTAATGCATCGCATACGGCATGGAGCACTACATCGGCGTCCGAATGGCCGAGCAGTCCTAAATGATAATCGAATTCAACCCCTCCCAGAATAAGTTTGCGGTTTTCGACAAGTCTATGAATATCGTACCCAATCCCAAAGAGCATAGCACTTTACTTTTTACCAGCGGTTTCCTGTTCCAATACTGATAGTCTGGCTTGCGCCTTCTTGCGTGACTTTGCATCAGGACTGTACAGGGCGGCCTGTTGGTAAATTGCCTTTGCCCTTTCATAATCGGTCAGCATTTTATCATACATTTCAGCGGCTTTCAGCAGCGCAGGATGTTCAATATAAGGGTTCAGCTGATAGCTTTTTATATAATACTTCGCTGCGCTTTCGTAGTCATGGAAGTAGCTGCCGGCGTAAATTTCTGCAATTTGGAATGCCGCATCGCCAACTTTATCACTGTCCGGATACGTAGCCATAAGCTTTTCCAGGCGCTTAATGGCTGTAATACGGTTCTCTTTGCTGAAAGACTTTTTGTACATCATGGCGTCGTTAAATAAGGTGTTGGCGTCTTCGATATCCCGTAATGTTACTCCGGTTCGCACATTTCCCAGTCCCTCGTCGGTATACAGCGGCTGCGGTACTTTGTCCAGGGCATCGAGTTCCCTGCGTGTCTTCTGGAGTCGGAGTTGATTCCCTGTCTCCTGGTAATACTGTCTTAATTCATCAAGTGTCTCACGGTAGTTTTTCCTTGAGACGGTTACGGCATGAATCAACTGCTCTTCCTTGGTCTTTAATTCATCGACAGACAATTTCGCCTTGCATACCACACAATATTTTTCGCTTTCGTCAATCTGGTCAAAACAATTCAAACAATAATTTGCTGCAAATGCTGTGTATGAAACAAACACCAAACAAACCGACACAAAAAACATTTTTACTATTTTCATGCTTTTCTCCTTAGCTTAAACCGCTTTTCCGCATGAGGCTCTTCACATTTTCCAGTAACGAGTTAACTTCCGATACCTGCCGCACCATTTCTTCCCTTTCCGTCCAGCGAAGGTCACGATATGATGAGATATTATTACTGATATCCTCGATTACGCGATCAATGGCCTTGTCAATCTCGAATTTCATAAACTCGACAAATCGTTCACATAACGCATCCGTCCGCTTCACGAATTCATTTCGAAAACTTTTCCTCTTTTGCGGGAAGATGGCAAGCCCAATAAATGCCAGCGCCACGGAAACTCCTATAATAGCGGGAGGAGGCACAATAAACGAGAACATCATGGTAACACCCACCCCAATACCAACCGCAAACGCCTCTATTATAAGAAAGCTGATGAATCCGCCCTGCACTGAGCTGTTAAGCCTCTCCG
>DATBVZ010000003.1:0-4047 GCA_036515095.1 Cyclobacteriaceae bacterium
ATGCCCGGCAGCAGGATGATCATGAACACGGTAAAGACCAGGAATACCCAGATCTTGTAGAGGGTGGAGAATATGCCGCGGAGTACCTTCAAGCGTTTAAACGGGCAATTTAAGGAAATAGGGGAATAGGGTATAGGTGTATAAGTGTATAAGGGGTGAGAGAGTCAAATTGCACGGAGCTCTAACCAGGATGACACCAACATAAACACGTAAGCACGTAAACACATAAACACATTACGGCTCATTTCTTCTATTGAGGTCCGCGCCGGCATAGAAGCCCATGTCCCTATTTTTCAAAAGTTTGGTCCAGAAAATGATCTGGCCCGTATGGTAGGAGTAATGCTCCACCACATGGATGATGATGCCAATAGCGGAATAGCTAAAGCCCTGCACGGAGCGCGGGGGAAGCAACTCATCCTCTTTGATGTTTTTGATAACGGTCACTGCCTTCGATACCGTCAACTCAAGTCTGGCCAACAATTCATTTTTAGTCATTCCCCCATCGGCCGAAAACTCAAGGTCGCGCTGCCGGTTGTCAGGCTCCCTGCCCAATGCCGACAAAATGTATTGGGTGATGTTGCCGCACAGGTGCAGCAACTGATTGCCCACACTGTTCGACGCGTCGTTGGGTCTTTGCCACACGTCCTCGTCGGTAAGCGCTTCCAGACACTTCCTGATCTTGGATGTGTTTTCCTCCATCCGGTGAACGCTCTCCCGGATGACTTCGTTTGCAACCGCGTTTTCCATGACGGTAAGTTTTAAATTTTGAGACGATTTTCAAAGATCGATGGTATCCGATTTTCGTTTTCTTCCTTATATGGTTTCATACCTTGAATCGAGTAGTCCACCCCCTTATATACCCTTGCACCTATATGCTTTACACCTATCCATGTTGTCCATGGAAAATCCTAAGTGGTAAGGGATCAACACCAGAGGTTTTTTTTGGGCAATTGCAAAAGTACCGTCCCGGTTAGGGTTTAATCGATGAATGTTCCCCTCGAACAGATCGTGCCCTGCTCAAGGATGGTAATGTTGCGCGCCTGCCTGCCACGCGTTGCCTTGGCAAGGCAGGCAGGCCACGCTATGATGCGCTCGAATGCATATTACCTGTGGCGCGCGGGAGTTGCCGAACAGAGGGCCCGGGGTGGCGACCTTCGGTCTTACCGGGCTACCAACATGTCGTCCCTCCGGGCCTTTAAGAGATTGACTGAAGAAATCTAAGAACTTTGCTTTGTATAACGCAAAAGAAGAGGTAGATCACTTTCCGGATTCATTGGCGCGAATCATAAAATTTCTGAAATGACAACTTCAACCATTGATCATATCCAGAAAGAAATACTGAGCGAGTTCGCGTTGCGCTCGCCAGCAAATTATTCTTTATTCATCAAAGCAATCTGTGGCGTTTTATTGGCGCTATCCATTCCAACGGATTTGCGACCACAGACAGCGAGATAGGGAAAGAGTGAGAGGTGTTGTTTGTTGAGGGATGTCTTGCCATCGGGCAAGACATCCTTATGGGTTATTCGTCAACCTATCCTCCTGCAGAGACCCCTTCGCCAAAATACGTTGTCTGGCCGGGCACTGCTATCGGATAGAAGCCATTGGCGTCGGGCATCACCGGGGGTTTGGCATTCCAGTCGTATACGGTGGGTTGGATGCTCAGACCGGAGTTCAGGGCGGTATCCCAATCGATAACCTGGCCGGAATACGTAGCCAGCCTTCCGATTATCGCTGTAAGCGTTGTCTTTGCGCCGTTTTCTGTATCGTCAAATTTGTATTCACCTTTTGCAATCGCGGCAAATAGTTCATCGTGCTCGGTCTGATAGGGATTGTTTTCCTTCTTCATATCATAGGCATACAGTGTTTTCCCGCCGGCCTTGATTTGTCCTGCGCCACAATGCACGGTCCCTTTTGTCCCTACGATGGTTTCGTCTACGCGCGAGTAGGTACCCTTGATATGCCGGCACTGGCTGTTCATTATGGTTCCGTCTGCGTAATGGTACTCAACATAATGGTGATCAAAGATCTCACCGAATTCCTTGCCGGTCCGAACCTGGCGGCCACCCATTCCCATCGCCTTAACCGGATAAGCTCCTTTGAACCAGTTCATGACATCGATGTTGTGGATATGTTGCTCAACGATATGGTCTCCGCACAGCCAGTTGAAATAGTACCAGTTTCGCATCTGATATTCCATTTCCGTTTGGCCCGTCTCACGCTTTCTGACCCATACACCGTCGCTGTTCCAGTATACCTGTCCGGATGTGATATCACCGATCATTCCGTCTTTTACACGACCATAGAGTTCTTTGTAGGAGTTTTGGTAGTGACGTTGAAGGCCGACAACAACATTTAGCTTTTTCTGCTTTGCGATAGCCGCTACTTCCAGAACCTTCTTAATGCCAGCCGGATCGGTGGCTACCGGTTTTTCCATAAATATATGCTTGCCATGTTTTACCGCCTCCTCAAAATGGATAGGTCTGAACCCGGGAGGGGTTGTCAGGATAACCACATCGGCAAGTTGGATTGCCTTCTTGTAGGCATCGAATCCTACAAATTTTGTATCGTCTGTTACCGTGACGCGATCCTTTACGGAAACACCGTCATCATCCTCGGCGCTGATCGCCTTGAGGCTGCCATCGAGTCTGTCACGAAAGGCATCGGCCATGGCGACCAGTTGCACATTTTGTTTTGAAAGCAACGCCTGGCGGGCGGCACCGGTACCGCGGCCGCCTCATCCGATCAGGGCAACTTTAATGGTATCGTCTACTGAATTGAAATACCCGGCCTCTGAAAATAGAGGCATGGCGACAAGTCCTCCGCCCAACAGCGCGGAGTTCTTAACAAATGACCGGCGGGAGAGGCGATTGTCTTTATCCTGAGCGTTCATAGTGGTTGTATTTTATTTATGGATGTTTAATTTATTAAGAGAACAGCGATGACGCTGTCAAAAGTACAGATCTGGTTTCCTCAATAAGCACAGCTAAGTTCACATTATTTATCCAGAAAAGCTTCATAAAACTTTTCAATTTCCTCTTTTGCAGGTGTCTTCATCGGGCGCACCAGCCGGAATCCGACAAACATCCCATCGGTAAGCCACCATTTGCTTTTTGGTATCTGCGGATCGCGCTGATTCCATGCGGATTGGGACGGAATGCGGTTTGAACAACGCAGTTCCTTTTCATCGTCCATGTAAGAACCCCCGCGCGCAACCCGGGGGTAACGTTTGGTCGGAACGTTCATCGGATCTTTCATCTTCATGCTCGAATAGCTGTTTTCAACATATTGATCCAGGGTCCATTCGCTCAGGTTTCCCAAAATGTCATACAGACCCCACGCGTTGGGCTTCAGCTTTCCGGTCTCCTGAAATTTCCCCTGGCTGTTATCCTTGAAGTAGCCGTATTCACGCAACTGAGACAGATCATTGCCAAAGGGGTATGCGGCAGAATTCCCGGCCCTGCAGGCGTACTCCCATTCCGCTTCGGTAGGTAGACGGTAAAAAACTCCTGTCCTGTCGTAAAGCCACTTGCAGTAGGCCATGGCAGCTTGCTGGCTCATGCTATTCGCAGGATGGCCGGGGTTCCGTCCCATTCCCCACGTCAGATCAATGTATTGGGCGGTCGGCCGTGAAACTCCGTCGATATTTTTTTGCTGCGGAAGGTCCAGGTTCTTGAAGAAGAGATCCCATTCGGCAAACGTAACTTCCTTTTCACCCATCCAGAAGGCAGAAAGAAGGATATTCTTCTGGGGACCTTCGTCTACCTCCCTTCCCGCAGACCCTGCCGGGCTCCCGATCACCAGACTGCCTGCGGGAATGGCAATCATCTTGAAGCGTACATCCGTACCCGGGATCTCCTGAACATACGATTTTATTCGTTGCGCAGAGGCCGTCGCGGTCAAAACGAAGAGGAATGCTGCAAAGAGGAGTCTGTAACAGTATACCTTCAAGGAAGCGAATTCAGTCATATTTCTCATTTTCCGGCATAGGCTGAAATAACAAATTACTGAAAATTTGAAGGACCTCAAATTAATCACGGAGTTTGTTTG
>DATBVZ010000004.1:0-3846 GCA_036515095.1 Cyclobacteriaceae bacterium
GCTCGCTGATGATTTTTCAGACGGTGATTTTACCGCCGGCCCTCCCTGGGAGGGAAGCGAGTCGGATTTCTCCGTTCAATCCGGAGTTCTTCAGCTCCAGTCCCCGCAACCTGAAAAAGGATTGTCTTATCTGGCCACCCCCAGCCGAAGCATGCGGAATGCCTCCTGGGAATTTCATATTCGATTAGCATTTAATCCATCGGACGCGAACTACGTCCGCGTTTACCTGTCTTCAGACCAGCCTGATCTTTCCGGCGACGTTAAAGGCTACTATGTTCTTATTGGCGGGAAGGAGGATGAGATCAGCCTGTACCGGCAGGAGCCTGACAATGCTGAGAGGATCATAGACGGGGAAAACGGCAGGGTGGATGATACAACCGTGGAGGCTCGAATCAGGGTTACCCGGGATGAGTCAGGCAATTGGGCGCTGTATTCGGATGCGGGACTCACCGGCATTTATATTCCGGAGGGAAGCGCGCTGGATTCAACTTATCCTTCCTCTTCGTATTTTGGGATATACTGCAAATACACAACGACCCGTTCTGACAAGTTCTATTTCGATGACATTATTGTTACCGGAGATCCGGGCACGGATGATCGGGCGGATCCGCTGTTTAAGGATGTAATTATTAATGAGATCTTCTGTGATCCTTCGCCTGCGGAAGGCTTGCCTGAGACGGAGTTTGTGGAACTATTCAACCGGAGTTCCAGGGAATTTGATCTAAGCGCATGGACCTTGTCGGATGGCTCCGGCAACGCCAGGATCCCGTCTGCTACCCTGCTTCCGGGGGAGTACCTGGTTATGGTGCCCTCGGGATCGGAAAGTCTGTTTACCCCGTGGAAGCACGTGCTCGGCCTCACCGGGTTTCCGTCGCTTAACAATACCGGTGATGCGATCGTCTTGCGTTCTTCTGAGGGTGCGGTTGTCGATTCAGTGAATTATGCGGATACGTGGTACAATGACGGTTCAAAGCGCGAAGGCGGCTGGACACTGGAATTGATCGACCCGGAGAATCCTTGTGGTGAAGAGGATAATTGGGTAGCTTCCGATGATCCGTCGGGAGGGACACCGGGAAAACAAAATTCTGTTTTTGCCTCCAGACCGGATCAACGGGGACCCCAGGTTGTCGAAGTGATTCCGCTGGAGCCGGACCGCGTAAGAATTCATTTTGATGAAAAACTGGCCGATGAGCCGGTACCTGCTGAAGCCATCACACTGGATCCTCCCGTACCTGTAGCGCGGGTGACCTTTACCGATCAATCCCTACGATCCGTCGATGTACTTCTTGAGGAAGAACTCGAATATCGCAAACTGTATGCGGTTATTGTACAACGTATAAGGGACTGCAACGGAAATATGATCGCGACTGGCGGTAATGCTTTACGATTCGCGTTACCCGAAATGCCGGACAGCCTGGATATTGTTATCAATGAGATCCTTTTCAATCCGTTTCCCGGTGGGTCGGACTTCGTCGAGCTTTACAACCGATCGCCAAAGTACATCAACCTGAAGAACTGGAAGATGGGAAACGTCGCACCGGAGGGTGTCAGCAACGCCATTGCTATTGCCAGTCATGACCTGATGCTGTCGCCCGGTTCTTACCTGGTTTTAACTCCCGGGCCCGAAACAGTAGCAAGTCAGTATCCGCACGCGGCAGTAGCGTTTTTTGTTGCGGCAACACTTCCGCCGTTGTCGGATGATGAAGGTTCTTTTGCGATTGTCTCACCGGCGGGAAGCACGATCGATGCACTGAATTATAATTCCGATCTTCACGCCGAATTGCTGAAGGACGAGGAGGGTGTCTCGCTTGAACGGATCTCTCCGGAAAGAGCGGCGCAGGATCCGGAAAACTGGCATTCCGCTGCCACCTATGCAGGATACGCAACACCCGGCCTGCTAAACTCCAGTTCAAGGAGCAAAGCCAACCCCGGAGTCGGTGCGATTACTGTGGATCCTCCGGTATTCCGGCCTGTCGGCGGGCAGCCAAACTTCACGCAGATCCATTATGCGTTTGACCAGGCGGGTTTCATTGCCAACGCCGGGATCTTCGATGCACAAGGACACCCCATTAAAGTGATTGCAAGCAACGATCTGTTGGGGGCAGAAGGTTTTTACACATGGGAAGGTGACCGGGATGATGGGAGCAGGGCGCGGGTGGGATATTATTGGCTTTGGTTTGAAGTATTTTCTTTGTCTGGTGTGGTCAGAACCTACCGTGAACGCATCATAATTGCCGGCCAATTCTAGCAATCACGGCTCACCGGCAGTTCACCATGCTACCGTTTCATCCCGAAAATGCGGGCAGGAGATAAAAAGCGAATAATTACACCAATATTTTTTGTTTTAGTCCGGGGACCTTAATTTTGCGCATCTTTTACCAAACGAAGAAAACGGGCCATGGCTAAAAAAAAGAAAAAATCTCCCGCCAAGGTAGCTAGGAAGAAAACGGCGCCTAAAGCAAGGCCAAAAGCAAAGGCTGCCGCTAAGGGCAAGAAAGCCAAGCCGGGCAGGGCAACAAGGAAGGCAGTGAAGAAGGCCGTGACTAAAAAGAGTGCAGGTAAGAAAGTTGCTGCAGTGAAAAAGACAGTTGCGAAGAAAGCAGTCATCAAAAAAAAGGAGGGAGCGAAAGTGGTTATGAAGAAAACGAATGCCACCGCAAAGGCGGCTGACACATCCATACCAAAGGCAAAGGCAGCACCGAATTCAATAGAAGCAGCAAAAGTTCAGCCTGAAAAACCCAGGGTTGCGGCGGTAAAGAAAGACGTCGCGTCCAAGCCGGCGCCTTCGGAGGCCAGGTCACTGCCTTCACTCGCGCAAATCAATATGTTTCAAATGCCTAATCAAAGGCCAATTGCACACAAGCCGGTGAGGACAACGTCCGATGATACCCGAACGCGTTATTCTGAAGGCGAACTAAAAGACTTCGAGAAACTGATCTACGGGAAGCTGGAAAAGGCGCGCGATGAATACAAGATCCTGAAGGATACGCTGAACCGCAATAACGACGAAGGTACTGACGCAACGTCCGGAGGGAACACAAAGGTGCTGGAGGATGGCGCTGAGACTGCTGAGAAAGAAAATCTGAGCCAGCTTGCTGCCCGTCAGCAGAAATACATAACGAACCTGGAGAATGCCCTTGTACGAATTAAGAACGGCACCTATGGCATTTGTTCCGTAACGGGAAAGCTGATATCCAAGGAACGCCTTATCGCCGTGCCCCACACCACCCAGTCGATAGAGGCGAAGATGATGAAGCAGGACTAGGAAATTGGATTTCCTTCAAAACCATATCGAAGCACTTATTTTTTGTTCCTCCTCTCCGATCAGGATTGGTGACATTGTAGCGTGCCTTAGTGAAATGTTCGGAGCGGCCATTCCTGAGGAAGATGTTGCGGGAGCTATCCAGCGCCTGGAAGAAAAGTACGCGCTTGACGAGTTCTCGTTTCAACTGAACAAGTCAGCAGGCGGATATCAGTTCCTTACCAAGCCGTCCTACCAGGCCAGTATCGGCATTATGCTGAAACAACAGTCCAAGAAAAGACTATCTACCTCGGCCATGGAGACGCTTTCCATCATCGCTTACAAGCAACCTATCTCCAAGACTGAAATTGAGAATATCCGCGGTGTGAATTGTGACTATGCGGTGCAAAAACTATTGGACAAAGGCCTTGTCGAGATTAAAGGCAAGGCCAATACCGTAGGGCGGCCCATGTTATATGGTACATCGCCAAAGTTCATGGAGTATTTCGGCATCAATGATCTGACGGAGTTGCCGACCCCTAAGGATTTTGCGCACGAAGTGAATACGATCGGGGAAAATGCAGATTTAAGAGAACCCGATGCGC
>DATBVZ010000005.1:0-15489 GCA_036515095.1 Cyclobacteriaceae bacterium
ATCTGCTGCAGCAAATCCATAGCCTCCTGCCGGTCGTTTCTTATCCGGCCGTCAAGGATCGCCTCCTTGATCGCTTCCTTCATTTCACCAATCAGTCGCCCGGGAGGCATGTTAAACAGTCTCATGATTTCGTCGCCCGAAACCGGCGGCTGGAAATTGCGAACGTGGTCCTTTTGTTCCACTTCCGCCATCTTTTCTTCCACGAGGTCAAAGTTCTTCAGAAAGCGGTTTACCTTTTCCATGTTCTTTGAAGTAACATCGGCGCGGCACAGGATCATGAGGGATTCTATGTCATTGCCGGCATCAAAAAGCAATCGCCGGACCGCAGAATCCGTTACATCCCTGGCGAGTGGAATGGGACGGAGATGCAGCCTCACGAGCTTCTGCACTTTTACCATGTTCTCACTCATCGGTAATTTCAATCTTCTGAAAATGCCGGGAACCATCCGCGCTCCCTTGTCCTCATGACCATGAAACGTCCAGCCGTGCACATTGTCGTAGCGTTTCGTGGCGGGTTTTGCAATGTCATGCAGAATTGCCGCCCACCTCAGCCACAGATCGTCGGATACTTTCGCCACGTTGTCAAGCACCTGCAGGGTATGAAAAAAGTTGTCTTTATGCGCGTTGCTTCCCACATACTCCACGCCATGCAGGGCTACCAGCTCGGGAAAGAATCGTTTGAGCAGTCCGCTATGGAAAAGCAGTTTGAATCCATACGAGGGTACCTTGCTGGTTATGATCTTGTTCAGTTCGTCCGTGATGCGCTCCTGCGATACGATCCTAAGCCTGTCTGCCTGCTTCATTATGGCGGCATAAGTATCGGGCTCAATGTCAAAGTTCAGCTGACCGGCAAACCGAATTGCCCGCATCATCCTCAGGGGATCGTCGGAAAATGTGACGGCAGGGTCGTGTGGTGTACGGATGATCTTCTTTTTAAGGTCACTCATGCCCGCATGGGGATCCACCAGGGCGCCGAAACTCTCCTTGTTCAGCGAGACCGCCATGCTGTTGATGGTGAAGTCGCGTCGTCTCAGGTCGTCCTCCAATGTGCCATCCTCAACAACCGGCTTTCGTGAGTCGCTCCGGTAGGACTCCTTCCGCGCGCCCACGAACTCGATTTCAAGATCCTTGTACCGGATCTGGGCGGTTCCAAAATTTTTGAAATAGTTTACCTGCAGGTGGGGTCCTAACAATTTCGAAACATCGCCGGCCAGGGCCATTCCGCTCCCAACACAAACGAAGTCTATATCCTTCGACGGGCGCTTTAGCACAAGGTCCCGTACATAACCCCCTACCACATAGGCATCAACGCCGGAATCCGCAGCAGCACGGGATACCGCGCAAAAAACTTCATGATCGAGAAAAGGGGAAAAATCCATTGGCCTGTGGTCTGTCCGGCCAAATTTACTGGATAATGTCAAAAAAAGTAGGAAGTTTCCAGTCTCCAGTCTCCAGTAGGCAGTTTCCAGTCTCCAGTTTTGTATCCAATTTGGCAAAGATGACCAGAACCCTTGGAAGGGAACAGCAAAAATTCACATGCATCTGGTAATTTTACCGTTTACAGTTTGTATGACTGGTGACTGGTGACTGGTGACTGGTGACTGGTGACTGGCGACTGATCCTCAGTCGTTCTTCAGGAATGTCGGACAGGGAATATACTTTTCTTTCTTCTTATTTTTCTGACTTCCGACAACATTCAACTTATACTTGAGCGCAATTTCATGAGCCCCTCCGGCAACCGGTCCAAGATCAGAAACGGTAAGATCGTAGCTGTAGGATAGCTCGACCTTCTTCAACTGAAATCCGATGATCACAACCATGGCATCCTGACTGATGTTGTCCCTCACATTCTGCTTGATGGGAATGCCCCGGTACCAGAGTCCGACAACCACGGGTTCGTAAAGGAAGTAGGCGCCCAGATCAAGCTGATCAAACTGCCCCTGTTGCTTGTATACAAACGAAGGTGCAATTGCAGCTACACGCTCCCGCTTGAAAGGTCCGTTATACAAGGGGATCCGCACCCCGCCGTGGAAGGTGGTCTTTATCGGTATCTGTGCCTCCTCATCCAGCAGGGAGCGATTGGGACGATTCAAATGGCTGGCGGAAAAACCAATCCAGAAAGTCCGGTTATAGGCCAGGATACCTCCTCCGAAATCGAAGTAACGTGAGCTTTCAAGCGAAGACAGGATGGGATCGTCGCTGGGCACGTTACCGTCTGAGTCAAAAGCAAGCTGATCACCGAACACCAGCTTGTTGAAGTCGATGTTTCGGAAACCAAGACCGAAATTCAATCCTGAAGAGAACACCCACTTGTTGTTGAAATTCACTTTATACGAGTACTGGAAGTTCACCACCGTGGAACGAAGGTTGGCAGAACCGGCACGGTCGGTCACCACCATGAACCCCAGACCGCTGTTCACGCCAGCCAGGTTATAATCGTAACTGAAGGCATAGGTAACAAACCCGTTCGACACGTTCGGCCACTGGTTACGGTGATTCGCAATCAACCTGTGATCGGACGCTGTACCTGTGAATGCTGGATTCAGGTAAAGCGGGGCTGCATAATACTGGGAAAACTCGGGATCCTGTGCTATTCCAGGGACACTGAGTACCAAAAACCATATCGTCCACCAGTTCTTCATATCTAACGCAACAAGTTGATGTCCCCGACTCTCGTGATCGTTTCGCCATCGGCGAATTTTGCCTGTATCTTATAGACATAGACATCCTGCGGGCAGAGTTGACCTTTGAAGTATCCATTCCAGCCCTGGGCTGGATCCTTTGTTTCATACAGCAGTTCTCCCCACCGGTTAAAGACCAGCATCTGAAATTCCTGCACACCACGCATGAGCGGAAGGAATACGTCGTTTTGTCCGTTCTCATTTCCGGGTCCGGAAAGGTTAGGCGAAAATGCATTGGGAATTAGCAGCTGTCCGCCTCTCAGGACCTGCACAGCGGCATCGAGTTTCAATGTGTCTGAACATCCCAGATCGTTGTATGCGATCAGCGAAATATCAAAACTGCCTTCATGGGCTTCGTTGTACACGTGTGAAGGTTCGTATTCTGCTGAAGTTGTGCCATCGCCAAAATCCCACAGGTAACTGCTTGCTCCAAAGCTTTGGTTGTCGGTATATAGTTTTCCGCCGGGAACGTAGATGATTCGCGGCTTCAGGTTAAACTGCGCACTCGGCTTGTCATATACTTCAATGATAGCGTGCTTGGTTATCTCCACGTGTTCGCCGGTGATGTTCGTGGCAGACAGGGTTACCGAGTAGATACCCGGTTCATAATACGTATACGTGGGATTGACGGCTCTTGACGTGCCCTGATTTTCTCCGAACTCCCAGAAATAGGAGCCGGGATCGGCATATTGCGAAGTGTTGGTAAACGTCACGGTAAGTGGCGCGCATCCTTTGTCCGGGTTGTACGTGAAGTCAAGAATGGGGGGTATCGGATTGATCGTAACGGTCTGTTGTTGCTGTGCCGCACAGTCGTCATTGGAAACGGTGAGGGTAATGGTATACGTACCGAATGTCGGAAACACGTGCTGTGTAATCGACGGATTTGTGGAGGTTGTCCCATCGCCAAAATCCCACAGGTAATCCCATGGGCCCGCGTTTGATGTATTGGTTATGGTTACGGTTCGGTCAGGCAGTGTCTGATTTATCGGCGATACCGTAAACGAAGCGTTAATATTATCCACCCGTGGAACGGTGACATTTCTGATCGTCTCCGGACTCTGACAGTTGGCGAGGTTGCGGGTTAGCAAACGCACCTCCACCGACTGATCGATAGAAGTCAGGCGGTTAAAATTATACTCCAGGAAATCCGTTGTTCCCGTTGAGCCTGTCACTATCGTTCCATTGACGCTCAGTGTCCATGCGTACTCGCTCAGGCCCTTTTGGTCGGCCTCAAAGCGGAGGTTCATCTCTTCGCAATTGTAAAGCAGTGTGTCGATGCCAAAGGTGGACGATGGCAGCGGACTGATCCGGATGAGACGGGTTGAGTCACCGTAGCACGCGCTGGGCAAAGTCGCGCGTAACGATACCTGAAAATCTTTCATCGACTGGGTTGCATTCACAAACTCGTAGGCGAATGATGGCGTCGTGCCGGTACTGATCACGTCAACCACCCCGCTATTGTCGGTAACTGTCCATGTGTAGTCGGTAGGGTTTAGCGCCTGTGTTTCAGCGTCTACGGCAAAGTCGACTTCCTGAGGTGAGCAGTTGTCATCAAACGGCGAGTAGTTTACCGAGATGAAGCCGGATTTTGGTCCGGGGAAAACGGTAATGGCTACCGGAGCCGACAATTGCTCACAGTCATTTACGCTGATGGCCCTTAGCCGCATCTGGTATATCTTGTCTGCGGTTCCTGTGTTGGAAAACGCTTTCACATACTGACCCGAAAATCCAGGATCCGCGGGTCGCTGCACGGAATCTACCGTAAACCCACTTCCTTCGTCGACTTCCCAAACGTAGCGGTCGATCTGTATCGGCTGGTTATTTACTTCATCATTAGAGAAGGTGACGCTCAGGATACTGCAGCCGGCAGTCACGCTGGGAGTGATGGCCGAGAGTGGCGCCGGGTCGACGATCACATCCTGCGCAAGGATTGCCGCGCAGCCACCCATCCCGGCTGTTACGCGCAGGGCAACCCGGTGTGTTCCCGCAGTTGAAAAATTGTAATCAAAGTTATGCTGATCATCGAGCGCCGGATCCTTCGTAAAGGTTGTTCCGTCATAGTCCATGTCCCATTCCCACGAAACGATAGATTCACCCGCCAGCGGATTCAGTGTAGATGCTTCTGAAAAGGTGATGTCATCACCTTCGCATACGCGGTTAAAGGTGAATACGGGAACGGGCTTTTCAAAAACGCGGACATCCACCTCGTCGACCGATTCGCAGGAAGTCACGTTGTCGCGTATTCGGAGTCTCGCCCGGTAGACTCCCTTGTTCGTAAATACACGATCAAAGGGTCCCAGGGGGGTAGCAGAAAAAGCCCCACCTGCAGGCGCTTCAAAAACCAGGGCATTGTTTTCGTCGTAGAATTCCCACCGGTATTGCGTGGTGGCTGTTGGCGTTCCGAAAGAATCGTCAATGAACCGCGCGTCAAATGCCGTAAAGGGTGATGATGCCTCCTGGCAAAAATCCGGCGTGATGGGATTATTGGAAAGGTCAGTTACCTGGATTCGCGCCGTCACGGACGGTGAGATAGTGACCACGTGGTCGGTCACTGATTCACAGTTTCCCGCAGCATTGGCATCCCTCACCCGGAGGCGTATGAGCTTCTGTCCCGATGTGTTGTACGCATAGGTCGGATTGGTCTGTGTTCGTGTTGCGATGGGTGAACCCGACCCGGTGCTGTTGTTGTAGAATTCCCATGTATACTGGAAGTTTGCCCCAGCGATGGCAGGTGTCTCGTTGTCAAAGTAAATATCATCGTCAATACAGAACACCGTCTGTTCAGGGCCAGCGGAGTTCCCGGCGCGGGTCTTGAACTCAGGTTGTGGCGAGGGCACGATCACGATCCTTCCCGTCGTAGTCTGGGGACCATTATCCCCATTGACCAGGTCACCGTTCACGGGATTAAAGGGGTTGCCATCCGTCAGTACATTGTCATAGGCGTTGCACTGGTTCCAGTTCTTCAGCGTGATTTCAAATTCTTTTCCAATATCGCCGGGTGCTGTCACTGGTACATTGACCGGGAGGCTCACCTGGCCGGGCGAGGTAACGGGGTAAATGGGGTTGCGGCCCGGGGCGGGATCGTTGTAGGGAAATGATCCCGGCGTAATGGAGTTCACCTGCATTCCAGGGATCATGGCTGCAGCAGTTGGTGTGCCGTAGATCCACTGGATCCAGCGGGGTTCGTTGTTTTCCCGGGTTGCTCTTGGAAAGCAGTTCCAGTCGCTGTTGTCTGTAAAATTCAGTGTGGCGGCAAACCCCTGGCAAACGCGAAAGACCGCGGGATCAATTGATATCACGTCGTTTGTCCAGACAATCACCTGGGTGGTGATGGGAACGACGCTACCCCGGGGATTGCATCCGTTCTCTGCATCAATGGTCAGGTCGTACCCGCAGTCAACCGGGGAATTGGGATAGGTGTGGGAAATGACCACTCCGGTAGCATTGATCTGGGTAAATACCTCTTCGGGGGTTCCATCGCCCCAATCAATGTAGTAGTTGGTTCCTGGAGCGGACTGGAGGTAAAGGGTTTCGAGGAATACGGTAAAAGGCGCGCATCCCCTGCTGCTGGTGAGGAACTGGAAACCTGGCTCCATGATCTGGCTGCCACATTGCGCGTTGACCTCGCTCAGGGAAAGCGATAAAAAAAATGCCCAAAGCAGTAGTAAAAATCGTTTCACGCCCATCTCAAACCGATTCCTGTTGAAATCGATCAAAGGCAACTAAAAAACAGACACTTATGAATCGTTTCATCGGTTAAAAGGAAACCGTCATTTCCGGGCCAAATTCCCGGATCATCGATGAAAGGAATCTAATTCGAATAAGCGGAGCCAAAGTGCCGCCGAATAACCTGAAATCAAACAATTTTCGGGATGCGCACACACGAAAAACCAGCCGGAGAGCCGTCCCAAAAATTCAGCTTACGCGTTACCGCTCTCCCGGCAAAACCTCAAAAATAATCCGTATTGCTTCCGGGAATTTTTAAAAGTCCGGCATCTAAAATAGGCTTTAGATTGCTTAAAGTCAAACTTTAAGCTTACATCCGTAATCAAATCTTTTCGAATAGTTTTGTCTATTACGCAGAAACTTATTATTGAACTATGTGTACCTACCTATCCGATTGAACTCGCCCGACGCCTGAGGTTTGATCGGTTTGCCAGGCTGCTGCGGTCGTTTGCTGACCGTGCTTTCTGTCCGCGCGTGGCGATTCTTAACTTTAAACTTTAAACTTTTAACCTACCTTTGCACCCGGTTAAACTGACCTATGGTATCAGCAAAGTATATTTTCGTAACCGGAGGAGTGACGTCGTCCCTGGGGAAGGGGATCATTTCGGCTTCCCTGGGAAAGCTTCTTCAGGCCAGGGGTTTCAGCGTCACCATACAAAAATTCGATCCGTACATTAATATTGATCCCGGTACCCTGAATCCTTACGAGCATGGCGAATGCTATGTGACTGACGACGGTGCGGAAACAGACCTTGATCTGGGACATTATGAGCGTTTCCTGAACATTTCCACTTCGCAGGCCAACAACGTGACCACCGGCAGGATATACAACAACGTCATTACCAAAGAACGCAAGGGAGAGTACCTGGGAAAAACCGTTCAGGTTGTGCCTCACATCACCGATGAGATCAAACGCAACATATTTCAGTTGGGGGAAATTGGGAAGTATGATTTCATTATCACCGAGATTGGCGGATGTGTGGGCGACATTGAGTCCCTGCCGTTCATAGAAGCCGTCCGCCAGGTGCGCTGGGATCTGGGCTCCAACAACGCGCTGGTTATCCACCTTACGCTGATCCCCTATCTGAAAGTTGCCAGGGAACTGAAGACAAAGCCTACCCAGCACTCGGTGAAACAACTCCTCGAAGCCGGTATCCAGCCGGATATCCTGGCGTGCCGTACGGAATTGCCATTGCCGATGGACATCCGAAAGAAGCTGGCCTTGTTTTGCAACGTTCATCTTAACTCCGTCATCGAAGCCATTGATGCAGATTCGATATACGATGTGCCCTTGTTAATGAAAAAGGAAAAGCTTGATGAAAGGGTATTGGCAAAACTGAAGGTTTCGTCGAAAGAGGATCCTGACCTCGATCAGTGGAAGGAGTTTCTGGGCAGACTCAAGAATCCTACCGAGGAGGTCAATATTGGGCTGGTGGGAAAATACATTTCGCTGCCCGACTCGTACAAATCGATCAATGAGGCCTTTGTACATGCGGGAACGCAGAATGACTGCAAGGTGAACGTCAAATGGATATCCTCGGAAGAAATTCACGCGGAGACCTGCGAAACCCTGCTTGCCGGATTGGATGGCATCCTGGTGGCGCCTGGTTTTGGCGAACGCGGAATGGAGGGAAAGATTGAAACAATCCGTCATGTGCGGGAAAAGAAGATTCCTTTTTTCGGGATTTGCCTCGGAATGCAGTGCGCTGTAATTGAATTTGCCCGGAATGTTATCGGGCTGGATGCAAGTTCAACCGAGTTGGATCCAAAGACCAGAAATCCGGTCATCGACATGATGGAAGAACAAAAGAAGGTAACGGAAAAGGGAGGCACCATGCGGCTTGGAGCCTACGCCTGCAAACTGAAGAAGGGAAGCAAGGTCCAGCATATTTACGGCGAGACCCTGATCCATGAGCGTCACCGCCACCGTTATGAATTTAACAACAAATACCTCGGCGTAATGGAGGAGGCGGGACTCCGGGCGGTAGGCGTAAATCCTGAGTCCGGTCTGGTGGAAGTTGTCGAACTGAAGGATCATCCGTGGTATGTGGGTGTACAGTACCACCCGGAATTGAGAAGTACGGTCCTCAATCCGCATCCTTTGTTCGTAGAGTTTGTGGAAGCCGCCATTAACTTCAAAAAATCAAGGAGCTTGAACAATTAAGTAGCCAATGTTTGCGCAACTTTGTGGCTGGGAAATGAAACGGCATTCCTTTGTCCAGGTGGGAACCCGAACTACGCCGGTCGCCGCCATGGTGAAGTAAACAAGATCAGGAAATGAAAATCGCGGAAACCAGTAATAAAGTATTCTCCGGCAATACTAATTAGCAGGCTGACGAGGAGCAGGATGCCGGGGTGGAATGTGGATACATACATAATCGATAAGAATGGATAGAAATTCAGCAATAGGCCTGACATTGATTGCCGCTTTACTGTTAGCGTACTTTTACTGGTTTTCTCCCAAACCGGATCCGGTCCCTGAACAGCCTGTCGTGAATGAAGTCATCCCGCCGCAGAGTCCCTCCGGCGATACACTATCCACTGCCGTTCAGCCTGTGGTAGCAGACAGCCTTCTGGCTTCAGCCTACGGTGAACTCTCGCCTTTCATGAATGGTGCCGAATCGGTAACCCGAATTGAAACACAAGACCTGATCATTGCCTTCAGCAACAAGGGTGGTGTGATCAAAGAACTCGAGTTAAAAAACTACAAGACCTACTTCGGAGAACCACTGAAGCTTATTCAGCCGGCCACCACTTCCTTCAAGCTGCTTTCCGGATTCAATGGAAAGGATATCGATCTTTATGACCTCTTCTACGAAACGCAGCAACAGAAGCAGGGTGACAGTACCATCGTATTGTTTTCCATAAGGTTGGCCGGCGGTTCGGCATTCACGCAACGGTACACCATTCCGGATAAGGGCTTTGAGATCAGGTATGAGCTGGTAAGCGATGGATTTGACAGGCAACTGAACGGCGAACAATTAACCCTCGCCTGGGATCAAACCATACTGCCAACCGAAAAGGATCTGGCGGAAACACGCAATAATACTACCATCAATTACTTTTCGGAGGCCGATGGTTTTGATAACCTCCCCGAACGGTCTTCGGACGCCGAACATGAAGTGCTCTCGGATCCACCAAGCTGGATCGCAATAAAGCAAAAGTATTTTCTTTCCTCTGTTATTGCCGGGACTGCCTTCAGCGGAGGAGAACTGACGATTTCAACGAATCCTGAAGACACTTCCATCGTCAAGACGGCAGCCGTCAGGCTTACCATACCGAAGAGTGAACTCTCCGATGGAGTTGCAAGCTTTGACTATTATCTGGGACCCAATGATTACCAGATGATCGGTACGGTTGCGGAAAAATTTTCCAGAAATGTTTACCTCGGCTTCCCCCCGGTGTTTTGGGTGAACAAGTTTGTGATTTTTCCCGTATTTCATTTCCTCACACTTAACATTGCCAATTACGGACTGATCATTGTCATCCTCGTTATCCTGCTGAAACTTATTCTTGCTCCACTCTCCTATCGCTCCTACCTGAGCATGGCCAAGATGAAAGTGCTGAAGCCCGAGCTTGATGCCATCAAGGAGAAGCACGGCGAGGATATGTCAAAGGTTCAGCAGGAACAACTCAAGCTGTATCAACAGGTGGGTGTAAATCCGATCAGTGGCTGCATTCCGGTTTTGCTGCAGATGCCTATTTTGTTTGCCATGTTCTACCTGTTCCCAGCCAGCATCGAGTTGCGCCAGCAGCCGCTGCTGTGGGCCGAGGATCTTTCAACCTATGATTCGGTGATCACCTTTGCGTTCACCATTCCCTTCATGGGCAATCACATCAGCCTCTTCACCCTGCTGATGACGCTCTCCACATTGATCTACACCTGGCAGAACAACCAGTTGTCTTCCGTTCAGGGGCCCATGAAGTCCATGTCCTACATCATGCCCCTCATCTTTTTCTTCGTACTCAACTCTTTTTCCGCGGGACTTACCTTTTACTATTTCGTTTCCAACCTGGTGACCTTCGCCCAACAGGCTATCATCAAGCGATTCGTGAATGAAGACAAGATCAAGGCCATTCTTGAAGAAAACCGGAAAAAGAATCTCGGAGGAGGAAAGAAATCGAAATTTATGGCCAAGCTCGAAGAGGCCATGAAAGCCAGCGAAGAGGCGCGGAAGACTTCATCCGAAGCGCGGACGGAGGGCAAGAAAAAGAGGAGGAAATAACGTGTTTTACGTGTTTTACGTGTTTACGTGTTTACGTGTTTATGTGTTTATGTGTTTATGTATTTACGAGACCCCACTCAACATAAACACTTAAACACTTAACACGTCAACACCTTATTGTTGACGCTTTGTGGATAATACGTTCCACGATGTTCCACGGCCGATTGTTATTTCATCTATATTTGTGCCCGGTAGCAGTAAGGAATTTTCGCACTGCCAAAGCAACCAGAAAATCGAAGGGATGGGAAAGATCATAGCCATTGCTAATCAGAAGGGCGGAGTGGGTAAGACCACGACAGCCATTAACCTAGCCGCCAGCCTGGCTGTTCTTGAGCGCCGGACGCTGCTGGTGGATGCGGACCCCCAGGCAAACTCCTCATCGGGGTTGGGGATAAACACAAAGGAGGTGGAAGCAAGCATCTACGAATGCATGGTAGACGGCATCCAGTCCAGGGACGCTGTCGTCCCAAATGCAGAGATCAAGTACCTGGATATAATACCGTCCCACATCGACCTGGTGGGCGCTGAGGTGGAAATGGTCTCCGTAGAACATCGTGAGGAAAAGATGCGGAACGCGCTCAACCAGGTGCGCGGCGATTACGACTACATCATCATAGACTGTTCACCTTCGCTGGGTCTGATCACCATCAACGCACTCACGGCGGCCGACTCGGTGATCATCCCTGTGCAATGTGAATATTTTGCGTTGGAGGGTCTTGGCAAACTGCTGAATACCATCAAGATCATCCAAACCCGGCTAAATCCCCGGCTGGAGATCGAAGGCATCCTGCTTACACTGTATGACTCCAGGACCAGCCTGGGAAACTCGGTGGTGGAGGAAGTGCGCACCCATTTCAAGCAAATGACCTTCAATACCATTATCCCACGCAACGTAAAACTCAGCGAAGCACCCAGCTTCGGATTGCCCGTAATCGTCCACGATGCAGACAGCAAAGGAGCGATAAGCTACCTTAACCTGGCGCATGAGATCCTGAACAAAAATGAAACTCAATGAGCAAGAAAAAAGCACTTGGAAGAGGGTTGAATGCCTTGCTAAGTGACAGCGGCACGGAGGATCGTCTTGAAGTCGACCTCAGCCCGCATAAACCAGCGGCTTCAGGCAATGCTTTTCCCGATATTCCCATCGACCAGATCGAGACCAATCCTTTTCAACCCAGAACCCATTTCGACCAGGAGGCCATTGAGGAGCTGGCAGATTCGATACGGGTTCACGGCGTTATTCAGCCGATAACCGTTCGCCGGCTGGCCCGGGACCAGTACCAGTTAATCACAGGTGAACGCCGATTCCAGGCGTCCAGGTTGGCAGGTCTCCAAAGTATACCGGCATACGTCCGATCGGCGGACGATCAGCAGATGCTGGAAATGGCGCTCATAGAGAACATCCAGCGGGAGAACCTCAATGCCATCGAAATAGCGCTGAGTTACCAGCGCCTGATCGCTGAATGCAATCTGAACCAGGAAGCGCTCGGCGAACGGGTTGGAAAGAACAGAGCAACAGTAACGAACTACCTGCGGCTGCTTAAACTGCCCCCCGACATTCAGATCGCTGTCCGTGACAACAAGATCTCCATGGGCCATGCGCGGGCCATCATTAATGTGGATACTACGGAACAGCAACTCTACATTTTCAACCGGATTCTGGGCGAGGAGCTTTCAGTACGCAAGGTTGAGGACCTGGTACGGCAACTTTCGGGCCCGCGCACGGTTTCACGGGCCAATGCACCCGATACCTCCGGCACACCGCGGGAGATCACCCAACTGCAATCCCGTCTGTCGTCACACTTTGGCACCCGGGTTGTTGTTAAAAGTGATGGCAAAAAAGGCGATATTCGTATTCCGTTCCTCTCCATCGAGGATTTGAACAGAATTCTGGATATTCTGAAAGTCTCATGAAGCACCTGTATGCAGTATTATTCTTGATTTTTGTTTCATCAGGATCAGGGTGGGCACAGGACATTCCGGATTCGGTTAACGTGGTGCAGCCGGCGCCGGAAGCCGGGGCAGAACCGGATACCGTGCTGATTCAGTCCTATGCAAGGCGGTTCAGCCCTGCCCGTGCTTCTCTCTTGGCTGCCGTCCTTCCGGGACTGGGCCAGGTATACACTAAGAAATACTGGAAATTACCCCTCGTATACGGCGGTTTTGCCGCCATTGGCTACGGGCTGAATTTTTACCAGGAATTATACAAGGATTACAAGAATCAACTTTTTTACATCCTGGAGAACGATACCGATACCAGCCTGGAGGGATTTACGGAAGATCAACTAAGGCCGGCCATCGATCAGGCGCGCCATGAGCGGGATTTTATGATCATTCTGATGGCGGGCATGTATATTCTCCAAATTATCGATGCCCATGTCGATGCCCATCTCAAGGAGTTTGATGTCAATCCCAACCTTCAGGTCAGGATGCAGCCTCTGATGAAGAGTGACTTGCTGCTGGGAAAGCAAATTGGACTCTCCCTCACGATTCAATTTTGACCTTAAAAAAAAGTTTCACTTATTACCACTCCCTTTGGTGGGAGCTAATACCGCACGTATGAACGTACTTCTTGTTGGTTATGGGAAAATGGGCCGCATCATAGAGCACATTGCGGTCAGGCGTGGCCATACCATAGCAGGAAGGATTGATATAGACAATGCCGGCGACCTGGATACGGCAAGTGCCGATGTAGCCATAGAGTTCTCTCATCCGGATGCCGCCTTCGACAACGTAAGGCGCTGCCTTGAGCGGGGTATCCCCGTAGTTTGCGGCACTACGGGATGGTTGTCGCGAAAACCCGAGATCGGGAAGATCTGCACGTACTATGACGGGGCCTTTTTCTATGCTTCAAACTACAGCCTGGGCGTTAATATTTTCTTTAAACTGAATGAGTACCTGGCACGGATAATGAATACATTCCCGGCTTACGAGATCAGCCTTGATGAGATCCATCATACAGAAAAAAAAGACGCTCCCAGCGGTACTGCAATAAGTCTGGCTGAGGGCATTCTTAATCATGTTGACAGAAAGAAAAAATGGACGGTTGAAGACCAGGGCCGGCCCGAAGAAATGCTTATTACTTCCTTCCGGATCGCCCAGATCCCGGGAACTCACGTTGTCAAGTATGCCTCAACGATCGATGATATCGAATTAAAGCACACCGCCCATTCGCGGGAAGGATTTGCCCTGGGCGCCGTAATGGTGGCAGAATGGCTGCCTGGCAGGAAAGGCCTCCTCTCGATGGATGATTACCTGAAATTCTAGCCGATAAAATGCGACTAACCCTGTCAAAAGCATATTTTTCCCTTTATTTGCAGGGTTTTTACACCGTGAACCTTAGATTATGAACTGGAAGTTCTGGAAAACCAAAGAAAAAGACGACGAAGAAGAAAAGCCAAAATCAAAATTACGCGAATGGACCGATGCCATCCTCTTTGCCGTCATCGCGGCAACGCTGATCCGCTGGCTGATCATGGAGGCCTACACCATCCCTACGCCATCCATGGAGAACTCGCTCCTGGTAGGCGATTTTCTTTTCGTAAGTAAGTTTCATTACGGCACGCGCACCACTACAACTCCGCTCCAGGTTCCATTGACCCACCAGAAGATCTGGTTCACCAGTATTCCTTCCTACCTGGAGTGGATAAAATTACCGCAGTACCGCCTCCCGGGTATCACTAAGGTAAAGCGCAATGATGTGGTAGTGTTTAATGTTCCGCCACTTGAGTTGAACGACAATATCGATTATCCTGTCGATCTCAAAACGAATTATATAAAACGCTGTGTGGCCATACCGGGCGACACGCTCCAGGTCATAAACCACCAGGTGTATATCAATGGCCTGACCGGTGAAAATCCCCCCTTGATGCAGTTCAGCTACCTTGTCAAAGCAAGGAGCGAGATCAATGAGCGGGTATTTGAGAAATACGATATAAGCGAAGCATCGATCAACAGCCGCGAAAACGGATTGGTGCTGTATCAAATGCAGCTACGCCCCGGGGTCGCCGAAGAACTTGAGGCCCTCCCTTTCATTGAAGACGTGGAGATCGCAACAATGAATTCATTTGGCAAACTGGAACCGCGTACTCCGGAATCGGTAGAGTATAACATTTTTCCCGACGCCAAAATGTTTCCCTGGAACGGCGACTTTTACGGTCCTCTTGTCATCCCGGCAAAAGGGATGACCATCCAGATCAATGACACAACCCTGACCATGTATGGCAGTACGATTCGCGATTACGATCACAACTACGATGTACGCATCGAAGGCAACAGATTGATCATTGACGGACAGGAGGTAACGGAATACACCTTCAAACAGAATTATTATTTTATGATGGGCGACAACCGCCACAACTCGCTTGACTCAAGATACTGGGGCTTTGTGCCCGCCGACCATATCGTTGGTAAGGCGTTCTTTATCTGGCTTTCCCTCGACAGGGATGCCGGACTGCTGAATAAGATCCGGTGGAGCCGGTTCTTCAGGCTGATCAGGTAAAATGTGTTTACGTGTTTATGTGTTTATGTTGGTGGTTGTAACTCATTAACGTTCGTGTTTCTTAAATTGAGTATAGCTGCTCATAGGATATTAGCGCGAGGGCTGCTTTAGATCAAAGTGGGATTAACGTGTTTATGTCCCTGCCTCGCACAGCCTTCGCATGGCTGGTAGGTTTATGTGCGCAAGTATTTACTTTGCGCTAGCGGGCGCATAGCCTTAGCGATGCCTGGTCACTTTACTACTTTGGGAAACTTTGCAACATTGCGGTAGCGAAAAAAATACGGTGACAACTTTAAGACCGGTAACTGAAAGCTGTACGCGCACCACCTCCCAACATCAACACATCAACACATAA
>DATBVZ010000006.1:0-3316 GCA_036515095.1 Cyclobacteriaceae bacterium
GGTGTTTGGCAGTGTGGATTACTACCGGAATGTGATCCTGATCAATGAGGGCTTCAGGGACGACTACCCTGACGTCATCATTGACCCTGGCCAAACTATGCCTGGTGTCTTTGATCGCATTCCTTATCTTGCAAAAATGTACAGGGAAGAGGAACGGGGCAGATACGTAAAAGCGAACTAGTGCGGATCCCGCGCGGTTCGCAGAAAGGGAGCAGTGGTTAGCATTTCATCTTATCGATCCTTCGCTGATGGCGTCCCCCTTCGAAGGAGGCAGTAAGGAACTGCGCCGTTATTTTTTCGGCTGTGTCCACGCGAATAAAGCGTGCGGGCAGGCACAGGATGTTGGCGTCGTTATGCAAACGGGCAAGCATTGCCAGTTCTTCGCTCCAGCAAATGGCGGCACGGATGCCCTGGTATTTGTTTGCAGTGATGGCTACGCCATTACCGCTGCCACACAGCAGAATGCCGAAACGGTGTTTCCCGGCCGATATCATTTTCGCCAGGGGATGTGCAATGTCGGGGTAATCGGCCGATTCACTGCTGAACACACCGAAGTCCTCCACATCATAGCGATTGTGTGTCAGCCACTGTTTAAGTGACTCTTTCATTTCAAAGCCGGCGTGATCGCTGCCGAGCGCTACGGTGGGCCTCATTCTGTTGTTTCTTTAGCAGCCCTGTCTTTTGCTTCCTCTTCGGCTTCCTCCCTGGCTTTCCGGCGCGCGACAACTCCCGAAATAAAAATACTGAACTCATAGAGCAGGAATAACGGTACGGCGACAATGGTCTGGCTTACAGGATCGGGCGGTGTGATAATGGCGGCGATTACGAGAATCGTTACAATAGCGTGCTTTCGGTACTGCTTCAATATCGGTGGGGTGATTATACCCACCTGGGAAAGAAAGTAAACTACGACCGGCAGCTGGAATAGTATACCGCTTCCAAATACCAGGGTAGTTACGGTAGACACATACGACGTTATGTCAAACTCGTTCTGTATAACATCGCTGATCTGATAGTTCGCAAGAAAGTAGACCGAAACAGGACTCATGACAAAATAGCCGAAGGCAATGCCTAAAAAAAACAGGAATGAAATGGAAGCTACTGCTCCCTTTGAATATTTCTTCTCATTGGCGTGCAATCCCGGCCTGATGAATCTCCACATTTCCCAGGCCACATAGGGAAACGAGATGACAATGCCGATAATGAAGGAAGAAGTCAGGGCCATGGTAAACTGGCCCGTCATAAGCCTGCTCTGTATCGACATCGGGATCTCCTGGATACACAAAGCATCACCAGACCCAATGGCGTAACCCAATTTGCACAGCAGCCGAAAAGTGAGGAAATCGGTTTTGGAAGGAGCAAAGATAATGTTGTCAAAAATATACCTGCTGAATATGAACGCGGTGATCATGCACGCGACGATGGCCATCAGCGCCCGTACCACATGCCATCGCAATTCCTCGAGGTGATCGAGGAAGGACATCTCCTTTTCTTCCTCTTTCATCGCGTATTCCTGATTGCAGGTATGGTGTACGAATTATTCATACAGGGGAAAGCGGCGCACCAGCCGGATTACCTTTTGCTTAACGCTCTTCAAATGTTTTTCATCGGAGGGCCTCTGAAGGGCTTCGTCGATTAGATCAACGATCCTGATCATCTCTTTTTCCTTCATGCCTCTTGAGGTAACCGCCGGGGTTCCGATTCGCATTCCCGAAGTCACCATGGGTGATTGCGTGTCGAAGGGCACCATATTCTTGTTGATGGTTATGTCAGCGCGTATCAGCGCCTCCTCAGCTTGTTTGCCGGTAAGACTTTTAGAACGAAGATCAATAAGCATCAAGTGATTGTCCGTCCCGGACGAAATGATTTCATAACCCCTTTCCATAAAGGCGTCGGCCATGGCTTTGGCATTCTTTGCTACCTGCACAACATACGACAGGTATTCATCGGACAGCGCCTCCAGGAAAGACACGGCCTTGCCTGCAATCACGTGTTCCAGCGGGCCACCCTGGGTGCCGGGGAAAACCCCGGAGTCAAGGATCGAAGTTATTTTCCTGACTTCTCCTTTGGAGGTTTTCAGGCCCCATGGATTTTCAAAATTTTTTCCGACCAGGATCATGCCTCCGCGCGGTCCGCGAAGGGTCTTGTGTGTGGTTGTGGTAACTACGTGACAATACTCCATTGGATCAGCAAGCAAACCCCGGGCGATGAGCCCGGCCGGATGCGCAATATCCGCCATCAGGATCGCGCCCACACTGTCTGCAGCCTCGCGCAATTTCATGTAGTCCCAATCCCTGCTGTATGCAGAGGCGCCGCAAATGATCAGTTTTGGTTTTTCCCGCCCGGCAATTTCAATGACCTTGTCAAAATTGATGGTGCCGGTTTCCTGCTCGACACCGTAAAAAACAGGACTGTAGAGTTTACCCGAGAAGTTGACCGGCGAGCCATGGGTAAGATGGCCGCCGTGGGAAAGATCAAAACCGAGGATCGTATCGCCGGGCTTAAGGCACGCGAGCATTACCGCTGCGTTGGCCTGAGCTCCGGAGTGGGGCTGTACATTTGCCCACTCGGCGCCGAAAAGTTCACATGCGCGGTCAATCGCCAGTTGTTCGATCTCGTCCACCACTTCACAACCTCCGTAATAGCGTTTTCCAGGAAGGCCTTCAGCATACTTGTTGGTAAGAACGGACCCCATTGCTTTCAAAACCTGCGGGGAAGTAAAATTTTCAGAGGCGATCAATTCAATTCCTTCTTGCTGGCGTTTCTTTTCCTTCTCAATCAGGTCAAAGATTACTTTGTCGCGTTTCATTCTGGAGAAATTCTGGTTTCGTTTTGAGACAAGGGATATTTGTCGGAATTCCTGTTTCCCGTGCGGGGGCTTTTATCGACTGCAGCACTTGTACACGATAACATGAATTCTGGAGGGGTCCTCAACCGGGCGCAAAAATAAGGTATGGTTAAGACAATAGCTAAGGGTTTGTAAGGGGAATTGGCGGGATAAATTCAGGCCGGGTTGCGGCCTCCGGTTACGGGTCCTTCAGGGCTTTGAGGTATAGCTGAATGGTATTTTCGAGGCCAAGGTATAAGGAATCACACACAAGGGCGTGGCCTATTGACACTTCGTCCAGGCGGGGAAGTGACGCTGCCAGAAACGAAAGATTGTTCAGATCCAGGTCATGACCGGCGTTTATTCCCAGGCCCGCCTGCTGCGCGACACGGGCGCTTTCGATGTAAGGCTTTACAGCAACTTCCTTGTTAACGGTAAATTCCCGGGCGTATGGTTCGGTAAAGAGTTCGATACGGTCGGAACCCGCCT
>DATBVZ010000007.1:0-3444 GCA_036515095.1 Cyclobacteriaceae bacterium
TTCCCGAAGAAATGTCTGTTCTTTAACCTGCATTGCCAGATCCACAGCCTCTCCCGATTTTTCGGTTTATTAGGTAAGACGGAAGTACCGTTCAATTATTTTAAAACACTAATTTGAAAATTTCGGAGCAAGATGCGTAGGAAATCCGCAACCAGTTATGATCGCTTACACAGAACGGGCCATTTCGCTTCCAAACCAAACCCTTTACTACTACAAAGCGGGTAGCGGATCTGCCGCGCTTATTGCGTTTCACGGCTTCGGACAGGATCACCACGCCTTCGATCTATGGTGTTCTCGTCTTGCAAATAAATATACCCTGTATTTGGTCGATCTTCCCTTTCACGGGAAAAGTACCTGGCAGGACAGTACCAGCCCGCTCCGGAAACCGGATTGGCAAAACGTATTAACCGCGTTGAGTGAGCAGGAAAACATCTCCACTTTTTCACTGGCGGGCTTCAGCCTGGGTGGCAAATTCGCACTGGCGTCGCTGGAAGCATTTCCGCAAGCAACACAGGAACTGTTCCTTATCGCCCCCGACGGCCTCGCTCCCAATTTCTGGTATTCACTGGCCACCTATCCCCTGCTGTTCAGAAAGGTGTTCAGGGGGATGATCCGGCATCAGGGGCGGTTCGCCGCCCTTACAGCAATGGCAAAACATTTGCGGCTCGCCGACAACTGGATCCTTCGCTTTGCAGAAAACCAGATGAACACGGTGGATAAGCGCGCCCGTGTATACAATACCTGGGTGGTTTTCAGG
This sequence comes from Cyclobacteriaceae bacterium, assembly GCA_036515095.1. Classification (GTDB taxonomy): domain Bacteria; phylum Bacteroidota; class Bacteroidia; order Cytophagales; family Cyclobacteriaceae; genus ZC4RG29. Next base: position 758 of record DATBVZ010000007.1, read on the forward strand.
CATCTTCGATTTGATCCGGATCAGGTGAAACGGCTGATCGAAGAAAACAGGGTCCGGGTCGTTGTTTTTGCCGGGAAGTACGACAGGGTCATTCCCCCGGCAAAATTGAAACCTCAACTCAACCGATTGAACCATGTTTCCTTCCATGTCCTCGATTGTGGTCACAACTCCCTTGTCAACGAGGTAGTTCGATTTCTGTGAACGTAGTGGATTTCGCCAGGAAAAAAGCAGAAAAAAGGTCAAACCGTATTACTTTTGCGCTTCGCTTAACGGTTTCTCCTCCATGATCCTATTCTTCCGTTTTGATGCCGGCAAGATCTACGCTGTTGGTACGATACAGCCATTGAATAAACCGGATATTGAAAAGTTGACGTGGCTCTTTGGCGACGCTGAACCATTGCCCGACCCGTCACTAAAAGGACCATTCGTGGGACCCCGGAAAGAGATGATAACGCCCTGGAGCACCAATGCCGTTGAGATAACCCAGAATATGGGCATACGCGGGATTCTCAGGATTGAAACCTTCGAGGTGGCGAAGGGTAAGGTACATTTTGATCCGATGCTTCAGCAACTTTATCCGTCCATTGATCAGGATGCATTTACCGTACACCACACACCGGATCCCGCTATCGAAATTGATTCCATCGCCGCATACAACGCCTCCGAGGGACTGGCGCTGAGCCCGGATGAGATTGCATATCTTGAATCAGTAAGCAGGGAGTTGGGAAGGAAGCTCACGGACAGTGAAGTCTTTGGCTTCTCGCAGGTGAATTCCGAGCACTGCCGCCACAAGATCTTTAACGGCACCTTTGTCATAAATGGACAGCGACAGGAAGCAACCCTGTTCCAGCTTATCAAGCGTACATCAACAGCCAATCGGAACCTGCTGGTATCCGCATACAAAGACAATGTGGCCTTCATTGAAGGACCAACTGTTGAGCAGTTTGCGCCTGTGCAGCAGGACAAGCCCGGGTTGTTCAGTACCAGGGATATTCGTTCGGTCATTTCGCTGAAAGCGGAGACCCACAACTTCCCGACAACGGTAGAGCCGTTCAATGGTGCGGCCACCGGCTCAGGCGGAGAGATCCGCGACAGACTGGCGGGCGGAAAAGGTGCACTTCCACTGGCAGGAACAGCGGTATACATTACTTCATATCCCCGGCTCGAAGGAGGAAGGCCCTGGGAAAACAAGCTACAGCCAAGGAAATGGTTGTATCACAGTCCTGCTGAGATCCTGATCAAAGCCTCTGACGGCGCCTCTGACTTTGGCAACAAGTTCGGACAACCGTTGATCTGCGGCAGCGTCCTGACCTTTGAATATGCTGAAGCCGGTACGATGTATGGATTCGATAAAGTGATCATGCTTGCCGGGGGCATAGGATTTGGCAAGAAAGAGGACAGCATCAAGGGAAAACTGGGAAGGGGCGATAAAATTGTATTGCTCGGCGGTGATAACTACCGCATCGGTATGGGCGGAGGGGCTGTTTCCTCCGTGGCTACAGGAGAGTACGCAAATGCCATCGAGCTAAATGCCGTCCAGCGTTCCAATCCTGAAATGCAAAAGCGCGTAATGAATGCCATACGCGCAATGGTGGAGTCGGATAACAATCCGATCATTACCATTCATGATCATGGCGCGGGCGGACACCTGAATTGTTTTTCTGAAATACTGGAGGAGACCGGAGGTGTCATTAACCTGGACAAGCTTCCTGTCGGTGACCCTACGCTGTCTGAAAAAGAAATCATCAGCAACGAATCTCAGGAACGCATGGGGCTTGGAATGCGGGATGAGGACCTTGCGATACTGCAACGGGTATCGGAGCGCGAGCGCGCTCCATTCTACATTGCCGGTGAAGCAACCGGCGATCAAAAACTTATATTCGGTAATTCGGCAAGCGGAAAGAAGTCGATTGACCTTGAGGTAAGGCATCTTTTTGGTTCGTCGCCGGTAACCGTAATCAGAGACCATGATGTCCGCGTCAACCGCGAAGCTGTTAAATACGACACGCACGCGCTGCCTGAATATATTGTGCAGGTCCTGCAACTGGAAAGCGTTGCGTGCAAAGACTGGCTCACCAATAAGGTGGACCGTTCAGTGACCGGAAAGGTCGCGATGCAACAATCGTGCGGAGCCATTCAATTGCCGCTCAATAACGTAGGGGTTATGACGCTGGACTATTCCGGAACCAGCGGGGTTGCGACGGCGATCGGTCATGCGCCGGCCGCGTCAATGATCGATCCTGTTGCAGGGGCCAAACTTGCTATTGCAGAAGCGCTGACCAACCTGGTATGGGCACCCCTGACACATGGCCTCAAAGGGGTTTCACTCAGTGCAAACTGGATGTGGCCTTCGAAGAACGAAGGCGAAGATGCGCGGCTGTACAAGGCAGTTAAAGCAGTCAGCGCGTTTGCTATTGAGCTTGGCATCAATATTCCTACCGGTAAAGACTCATTGTCAATGACGCAAAAATATCCGGACGGCAAAGTCGTCTATGCCCCGGGTACCGTGATCATTTCCGCGGCGGCGGAGGTCAGCAATGTCCGTAAGACCATCAGTACCGACGTGCAACCCGTGCCTGGGACCAGCATCATCTACATTGATTTTTCCCCGGGGCCTTTTTCATTGGGAGGCAGTAGTTTCGCTCAGGTTGCCGGCCAATTGGGTAATGATACACCCACGGTAGTTA
>DATBVZ010000008.1:0-2214 GCA_036515095.1 Cyclobacteriaceae bacterium
CGAAAATGCTTTTGCGGAACACTGGCTGGACCACATCCACAAAACCGCCCGCCTGCCGCTCGCCAAACTGCTGGCTGTAGCTTTCAGGAATATCGAGGTTGATCAATGTCCATTCCGCGTTAAGGTAAGTTCTTGTCAGGGGAATGATCGTATTGAAATCCACAGCCCATACATGCAGCCTTCTTTTCTTATCAAGCGTCAATCCATCCTCCTGAAACTTGTTATACACACCACCCATATACGATAGCCCTATTTCCCCGATGCGTTTATTGCGTAAGGCTACCTTTGTCGTCAGCAAAGGAACACCGTTGAAGCTTTCTTCGAACCGGTCAGGATTTTCCTTGGAAGCCGGAAGAAACGTTTTGTTCTCTGCGTTGCTGATAATGCTGTCATCAAAGCCATTAGTCAGGTAGGCTTCATAGGCATACACCCAGTTGTTCTTGTACAATTTTCCGTACAACCCGAACCCGACATTGCTCCAGGTGGCCGGCAATAATTGGGTAGCCGAAACAGGCCGGTCAACAAATTCCCACCGTGGGCCGTCATGATTTTGATTGAAGGCACCGATGGGATTCATTACAATACCGCCCCTGAAATTCAACAGGGGATGAAACTCCAAATCCACGGAAGCAAATTCGATGTTGATCTCCTTTGTGCCATCTTCAAATTCGATCTCAGACAAAAATTTGATGCGCCGGTATATACTCGAGGCAACGAACAGCGTAAGCCTTCGCATCTGGAACTGGTGCCCTTCGGTAACACCGTCAGTTCCCAGGTGCTGCCAGTTTGCTTCCACGTATCCACCAACAGAAACAGGAAGTTTACCGACCGCAAGAAAGGGGCGGTTATACACCGCATCCATGTTGAGGTAGACTCTCGAAGTGTCCCTTGCCGTTCTCCTGAGCAGCGTTGAATCGATTTGACCGAACGCCACGCTTCCCGTAAAGGAAAGCAGGAACAAGAGAAATTTGGTATTCATGCTCATGTTAATAGTACAACAATTTTATCACCAACAACAGACACCGGAAAAGACCGGAGGTTTTGCTCGGCCGGACCCTGGATCACGGTTCCCCTCTTGTCAAATTCACTGCCGTGACTGGTACAGTACAAATGATCGCCTGAAGCCTGCAACTCTGATCCCTGGTGGGTGCATTTCATCCAGAGGGCGCTGTATTCATTGTCGGATAACCGGAAGAGATAGATCGGGTATTCAAGGTTATCATGTTCGATCACGATAAATGAACGGGTGAAAGGTTTGTCTTTTTTATAATAGGTAAAGTCCGATTTACCGATGGCGATACCGTCCTGTTCAAGAACCCCACTCACATAATGAGTCGCCTGGCAGGAGGACAGGATTGTTGACACTAGTCCTCCGCCCAAACAGGCTATGCATGCCTTCGACACAAATTCGCGCCTGTTGATCATAAGTTTTCGAGGAACCGTATCAGTTTTATTTTGTCTTCTGCGGTCAACGATTCAAAATTTTCCCTGCTCTGCGTGCCTTCACCATCATGCATTTGGATAGCCTGTTCGATACTTCGCGCACGACCATCGTGCAACAGGAAATATTCACCACCTTGCGAATTTTTTGAGAGGCCAAGACCCCATAATGGTGGGGTTCGCCACTCGTATGTTTTGGCTGAACCTTCCGTGTAGCCATCATCCAGTGACGGACCCATATCGTGGAGCAGCAGGTCAGTGTAAGGATAAAATGTCTTGTTGGATAAGGCGGCTACCGGGCTTAGACTGGCTTTCATTTCGGGGCGGTGACATTTGGCGCATCCGATGAATGAAAAAATCTCTTTACCCGAAAGTATCTCATCGTTTTCCTTCCGCGGAACAGGCGCCTTGAGTGTCTTGAGGTAGAACACAACATCCTGAATCGTCTGGTTGGAAACTTCAGGATCAAATTCAACGCCCAGGTAGGTGTCGATGGGTTCGTAAGTAGACGTTATGCCAATATCTTCATTGTATGCCGTGGCAGCTTGTTGGAGCAGATCGTACACCGCACCTTTCTTTCCGAACCGACCGATGTATTTTCCGTTTTGTGAGATACTATTTGGACGAAGGGTAATGTAGCTTTTGACTTCAATCCAATTTGGCACGCCGCTGATCCCATCGCCATCCGCATCGTCCGGGTCAGCCCATGCGAGAATATCCTCATCCCTTGCTGCATCCAGGAAACCCAAACCTGTAACAGCAGGTGGTGTGAAA
>DATBVZ010000009.1:0-4535 GCA_036515095.1 Cyclobacteriaceae bacterium
TATTCAGACCATCGAACCGCTTGCGGCACTTTCAAATCTCATATCGCTGAATTTGTCGCAATCATCGATCACGGATGTAACACCAATCCGAAATCTTACAGGATTGGCGGAGTTAAACCTTTCCGGCACCCAGGTACAGGACATATCGGCGCTCAAATACGCTGACAAACTGGTTCACCTGCGGATCGACAACACGCCGATCAACGATATCAGTGTCGTTGGGGAAATGCCCAATCTTGAATATCTCGATATAAGCGCAACAGGCGTCCTGGATATTTCACCCCTGGCGTCAGCAACGTCCCTGAAGCACCTGAACATGCAGGCTGCGCCGGTTTCAGAGCTCAACCCCTTGGCGTCGTTGTCAACCATGATTGAACTGAATGCTTCGCAGACGCTCGTAAGGGACATTACGCCGTTATCAGGACTAAAAAAACTGGAGTCCCTAAGCCTTGACAGCACGTACTTCCAGGATATTAGCCCGCTGGCTTCCCTGGAAAGCCTGAAAGTTGTGTCGCTGAACTATACATCCGTTTCGAACCTGCGCCCGCTCATGGAACTCGGGCATCTTGAACGAATTTATTGCGATCATACGGGGATCGGGCAGACTATTGCAGATGATTTCATGGCTTCACGTCCCGGCGTCCTGGTGATTTTTGATTCCGAAGACCTGCAGACCTGGTGGAGTTCGCTTACGGCCGAGTGGCGGAATGTTCTTAGTAAGACGGCCGGGATCGGATTGCAGCCAACGAAAGAGGAATTGGCCAGGGTCACCAACCTTGATTCTATAAACTTTGAGAACAACCTGGCCATTCAGTCTTTGGAACCACTGGAAAGACTTCAGAAACTCGAAGCGATCGTAGCAGGGAAGACCGTTATCAGTGATCTGTCGCCGATCCGGGGACACAAAGGTATCCGCCTGCTCGATATCAGCAACACCCGCGTAGAAGATATCTCCACCCTGAAAAACTTCAAAAAGCTGGCCGAGCTGCACGCAGCCAACAGCAAGATTCAGAACATTGATCCCCTTCTGGGAATCCCCGGTCTGAAGAAACTTTACGTAGATCAAACGGCTATTCATGAACTGCATGTTCAGGAATTCCTGAACAGGAATCCCGGATGCCTGGTAGTCTACAAGACCCGTCATCTGGAAAACTGGTGGAGCGGACTTTCGCCGGAATGGCAGCAAGTGTTTGAAGCCCAGGTTCCCATCGATAAAGGATCAAAGGAGGAGAACCTTCACCGGCTGGTAGAGCTTGAAAAGCTGGATTTTGCCAACTTTCCGGTCAATGACTTGTCGCCGTTAAGTGAATTCATACGATTAAGGGAATTGCAGTTTTCCGGTACCGCTATCAGCGACCTTTCACCCCTGGCCACAATCGTAACGCTGAAATCCCTGCACGCGACGAACAGCCCTGTGCGCGAAATTGATCCGCTGGATCAGCTTGTTGAACTTGAAGACCTGGACATTTCCAATACACCCGTTGACGATTTGTCGGCGCTGGCTGACCTGCAAAATCTGAAATCGCTGAATTGCTCAGGTACCCAGGTCGACCGGCTGGATCGACTGGAAGACCTTACGTCGCTGGAAAGCCTGGATTGCTCCAACACAAGTGTAAGAAGGCTTGATGCGGTTTCCAGGTTGTCATTAAAGACGCTCAAGTGTTACAATACCGGCATTTCGGAGAAGAGGGTGGAAGACTTCGCAAGCAAGAATCCGGAATGTAATGTGGTGTACTACAGGTAAAGGTTGAAGAGTTGCCGCCTTCCCTTGCTAAAACATTTTGAGGTATATGTCCGGACGTGACCTTGGCAAGCTATGGCGGCCTTGCCTACTGCCCTTTGCCCACTGCCTACTGCTCATTCCCTGCTGATTTCTTCTGATTCAGGCGATAGTTGAACGTAAGGTTTACCTGTCGCGGGGTTCGAAGAAAATCATCGTGGGTATAGAAGGTACTCCCTTTCGTGATCATCCGGTAGCGGTTGCTTCTGAAAACGTCGGTAACGTTCAGTGTAAGGGTTCCCTTGTTTTTCAAAACATCCCGGGTGATAGCCAGGTCAAGGTAGGTTGTCGCCAATCGCCTTCCCTGTGGTCTTTGCTGCGGCGCATCGTAGTTTCCTCTCACCTGCAAATCGGTGTTTCCCCACAATGTGAAGCGGGTATTGAGTCTTCCAAACCAGGAATACGTATCGCTCTCGAAAGACTGATCCAGATTGGTACCGTCTGTTACCGCACGGAAAAAATTCAGGTTAAAATCCAGTTTCCACCAGGGGGCCGGTTGAAACGAGGATATGAATTCCGCGCCAAAGGCATCCTCTTCAACGAGGTTAAAAGGCCTCGTAGTGGCGTATCCGTTTTCATTCATTTCGCGGATGCGTTCAATATTATCGTTCGTGCGCCGGTAATAGAGCGCCGAACTTACCGAGCCTGCACCGAAATGTTTGATGTGCCCAAGTTCAAACGCGTGGGTATATTCAGGATTGAGATCAGGATTTCCGCTGACGAAGTTACGCTCATCAAGAAAGGTAAAGAAGGGTGTCAGGTCATTGTACGTAGGACGGTGCAATCTACGGCTGTAGCTTATCTGTACCGTGTTCTTAGCGGGGAGGTCGTACGTCACGTGAACAGAAGGAAACAGGTTGAAATATTCGCGGTGATTCACTTCTTCCGTTTGGAGCAGCTCGGTAGTGAGATCTGTATATTCACCCCGCAAACCCAGTTGGTATGAAATTTTCCTGACCTTGTTGCCGGTGATCAGGTAGGCGGCATAAATATTTTCGTCGTAGTAGAAGTCATTGTCAAAACCCGCCTTAGGCATCCATTCTTCGCCGTTTCTTTCGGCCACCAGAAAATCATTGGTGATGTCGCGGAGGGTGTTGCGGATACCGGCTTCCAGTTTCCCATTTTCACCAAAAGGATGAACATAATCCGCCTGCAGGAGCAATTGCTTTTCTGTTTCGTAGTTATCGGAGCGTTGCAGACGATCGGGACTGCCCGATGGTGCGCCATTGGATGAGAACGTCTGTTCTGTGTATAATTGGTCTGAATCTTCCCAGTTGTTAAGATAGCTTAGGATCGCTGAAAGGTCGTGATCCTTGCGACCGAAATTGCGCTCGTAGCTTAGCGCGTACTCCATGTTCGGTTCGGTCTCCTCCTCATCCTGGTAGCGTCGGGTGATGCCCTGGGGATTGTTCTCGTTGAAGAGAAAATCGATGTATTCAATATCCGTATTGCGTGTTCCAGTCCTGTGCCGGTAGGTGAAAGAAGTCGTAAGGATGTTGGATTCATTAAAAAAATAATCGGCACCGAACTGGATGTTGTTGGAAAAAGAAGTTTGCCTGGAGATATTGTTTTGGTTGGTAATGAAGGTTGTGTCGTTGGAATAGAATTCCTGGTAGCGTGTACTGTACGGGTTTTCTATTTCCCGGTAAAGGATGCCGTAGTTGATGAAGAAATTGAGGTTCTCGCGCCTGTAGTTGAGGTTAATCGCAGTGCCGAAGTTGTCGGGCTGACCCGCGGTGAAGTCGAAGGATCCGTTGATGCCCCGCCGCTGCTCCTTCTTTAGTACAATGTTGATGATGCCCGCCATCCCTTCGGCCTGGTACCGCGCGGAGGGATTGGTAATTATTTCCACCCGGTCGACCATGCCGCCCTGCAATTGCCGGAGTCCTTCCGCCCCGTTGAAACTCAGCAGACCTGAAGGTTTGCCGTCGATCAGGATCTGCACGTTGCTGCTTCCCCTCAGGTTTACATTTCCCTGGCCGTCAATGGAAACGGACGGCAAATTTCCAAGGATATCTGCGGCTGTCCTTCCTGCGTTGATCGGATCCTGACTAACGTTGAATATTTTCTTATCCAGGGTCATTTCAATGAAGTCCTTTTCACCCTGCACGATCACTTCATCCAGACTGGTTGAGGCTGCTTCTATACTGATCTCACCCAGATCGAAGGTTGGCCGGGTTGCCTGGAGGTTTACGCCGCCGATAATCTTTGGCGGATACCCCACAAAGTTGACGACGGCAAAAAAATTCCCTTCCGGGGCCTCCAGGTAGAACCTGCCCGCGTCGCCGGTTATCCCTCCGGTCACCAGGGTACTGTCCTGCTGAGTGAACAGGCTGATGGTGGCGTAGGGGAGAGGCTCTTTCGTGTCTGCGTCGGTAACTTTTCCTACGACCTCAATCAATCCCCCGTCCTGGGCCGACAGCAAATAGCCGGAAAACAGCAGGACGCTCAGGCATGCCAGGCGCTGGATGCTGGGGTAAGCGGAATTCTTCAATGGCGTTCCGGGTTTCTAAACGGCAAGCTACATACAAATTTTGCTGTGACTTTGAAGATGGTTTGTATCCCCATACCCTTGCCTGTTTCCCGAAATCCCTTATATTTACTGCAATTACGAATAATATCAATGAAAAAGACAAAACTGGGCGAATTCGAGGAGCTGGTATTGCTGACGGTAGCGGTACTGCAAGACGATGCCTACGGGGTGGAGATCAAACGGGAGCTGGAAAAAAGGATGAAAGAGCGATTGAGTGTGGGC
>DATBVZ010000010.1:0-4343 GCA_036515095.1 Cyclobacteriaceae bacterium
TCACCGCAGGTTTTCTCACGCAGGTCCTTCCAGTAGATTTGACCGGCCTGCTGTCCAACGGCGCTGTGCCGCTGATCCTGATAACTGCTGGAATTCTTCTTTTGGTGGTGGTTGCCCCTCTCATCATGATTCCCCGTTTCATACGCGCTACACCCTCGCGGCTCCTGAGTTCGGATACCATTACATTTCCCCGTCTGAAGCGAATGATTACTTTTCTTCAATTGGGGATCAGCATTTTTCTTATCGTTGCCTCCCTTGTGATCAGAAGGCAGGTAAACTATTCCCTCCTCAAAGAGCCTGGCCGGAACCACTACCAGGTTGTCCATATGCCTTATCCGGATGGTCTGACCCTGGAAGGCCTCAACAGGATCAGATCCGGCTGGAACAAATACAATCCTAATATCGTCGATGTCATGGCCGTTTCGCAGCTCCCTGACCGGATCAACAGCAAGGAAACGGACTCAGACTTTTATACCATATCCGCCGATCCCGAATTCATCAATTTTTTTGATTTGAGGAGGACACACGGGAGGGGTTTCGTCGCCAACGATGGCGATTCGTTATTTATGGTGAACCAAAAAGGAAGTGAACTCATAAGCATGTTTACGCCAAACCTCATCGGTGTGGTCCAGGACTTGAGTGGCCAGTTCAACCAGCCTGAAAAGCCCCTTAAGATCAGCATGGCCTCTCACCACAGCTACCACTACCTTTGTGTCCGTATTCTCGAAGTGGATATCCGCAAGACGGTGAAATACCTGTCTACCTTCTACGACAGCCATTCACCCGTTCCCGTTACGTTCTTCAATAAGCGTTTCGAAGGATGGTTGCTTTACCAGGACCGGCTTAACCGGTTGTCCGAAGTCCTTACCCTGATCTCAGCCCTGCTGGCTTGCTGTTCCATATATGGGCTGTGCCTTAGCCTTGTACGCGACAAGCTCAAGGAAATTGCAATTCGAAAAATGTACGGGGCAACCTCCGTAAATATTACGCGTATCCTCGTCCGCGCTTTTACCCGGCAGATCATTAAGGCTGTACTGGTCTTTGGTCCGCTTACCTATCTTTTCCTGAAGGAGTGGCTACGGAATTTTGTATACGTTACGCATTTCACCTGGATCGATCCCATTATTCCCGTGGCCTATTGCATCCTGGTGATCTTTATTTTGTGCGGCGCCCGCGCCTTTGCGATAAAGGACGCCGATCTTGCCAGGGCGGTTAAGGGGTAGGGGGGACAAGTGTGTTTCATGTGCACTTTCACCTTCATCTGCAAAATCCTAAATTACCTGCCCTTGCCATACACATAACCATCTGATCATGTTAAGCAGAAGAAAACTAGTCAAACAACTGTCGGCAATTCCGGTAATTGGCGGCTTCATCGGTACCGGAATTTCATCTTCGGTTCTTGCCCATTCAGCCCCCGGCAAAAAGAGGGATCTGTTCAACGAACTGGGCGTGACGCCTATCATCAATGCCGGCGTGACGATGACCTACCTGTCAGGATCTTTGATGGAGCCCGAAGTGCTGGAAGCGATCAATTCCACGGCCCACGACTTTGCCAACATGTACGAACTCCAGGATAAAGTGGGTGAAAAAATTGCCGGTATGCTTCATTGTGAAGCAGCCATGGTTACCTCGGGGGCGGCGTGCGCTATGACGCTGGGTACGGCCGCCGCCATTACCGGGATGAACGAAGAGTTGATCAATCTCCTTCCCAATCTTCCGGGGCCGCAAAAGGAGGTGATCATTCAGAAATCGCACAGGTATCTCTTCGATCAGGCGGTACGCAGCGCCGGCGTAAGGCTGGTGGAAGTGGAGGGAGAAGGTGAAATGGACCGGGCTTTCAATAATAACACCGTGATGGGACTTTTTTTTAATGCTGCTGAAAAGCACAGTGTGTCCCATGAAGCATTTGTCGCGATATGCAAGCGCCACAACATACCCAGCTTTATAGATGCTGCCGCTGATGTGCCACCGGTGGGGAATTTATTTAAGTATCAAAAGATCGGCTTTGACCTGGTAACCTTTTCAGGCGGCAAGATGATACGCGGTCCGCAGAGTGCGGGGTTGTTGTTCGGGCGTAAGGACCTTATCGAAGCCGCGAAACGTAACCATAGTCCCCACGAGTGCCCCATAGGACGTCCCATGAAGGTAAACAAAGAGGAAATGTTCGGCATGTACGCTGCCCTGAAGGCCTACCTCGAAAAGGATCACGACAAGGAATGGCAAATGTGGCTTGACAGGGCCAAACGAATTGCCTCTTTCGTTGAATCCATTCCCGGCATTTCCCACACAACCCACATTGAACCAGGGCCCGCAAACGCATTTCCCAGCCTCCACATAACATGGGACAAATCACTTGTGAAAATCACTGCCCGCGAGGCGGTCGAGGCCCTGAGAAACGGTACGCCAAGTATTGTCGCAGGTGGCCGCGATACGACGCTACGGGTTGGCGTTGTACTCCTTAAAGCTGAGCAGGTGGACCTTGTTGCCAAACGGGTGAAGGCTGTTCTTGAACAGGCAGCGTCGTGAAACTGCATCCGGGTAAGAAGGTCATGCGCGAGCGCATTCAACGCTGCTTGTTATATTTACTTCCATGACCATTGGCGTAGACCTGGGAGGCACTAACATCAGGGCAGGCATCCGTGTGGAGGACGCTGTTGCTGACCGGCGGCAGACCGGGCTCAGCAATAAGAACTCGCTTGAGCATACCCTCCGGCAATTGAAGGACCTGATCCGTCCGCTGATGTCAGACCGTATCCGTGGGATTGGGGTCGCTGTGCCTTCCATTGTGGACACTGCTCATGGCGTCGTGTACAACGTTGTGAACATCCCTTCCTGGGAGCGTGTCGAACTGAAGTCCATTCTGGAAAATGAATTCGGCATTCCCGTGCAGATCGAGAACGATGCGAATTGCTTCGCACTCGGAGAACACCTTCATGGCAAGGCAAAAGGATACCGTACGGTTGTGGGGATAACACTGGGAACCGGTGTAGGCTCAGGCCTCATCCTTGACGGAAGGATATTCAGAGGGAGTAACGGTGGCGCCGGGGAGGTAGGATATCTGAATTATCGCGACAGGGACTTTGAGTTTTACGGTGGCAGTTTCTTTTTTGCTGAAATGCACAAAACCAACGCGCACGATCTCTATCAAAAAGCGTTGGACGGTGACAGCCATGCACGCGGGATATGGATCGAATATGGGAAACACATCGGCGAACTCATCAAGTCAACAGTTTATGCCTATGATCCCGAGGCGATCGTGTTTGGTGGGTCCATCGCAAACGCCTATGTTTTTTTCGAGCCATCGTTTCGACGCGCCATCTCGGAAAACTTTCATTTTCCCCGGTCAATGCAAGCGCTTAGTGTGCTCAGGTCGGAGAACGAAAACATTATATTGCTGGGAGCAAGCTCACTCGTGAACGCGCAATAACTGAAATCCTTCACATGGTTGAACCAGGGTACTATGAAACGAAGTAATACAATTGTTGTACTTATCCTGCTGGTCTTCTTCGTCATTTCTTTTCTCACGAATATTCTGGGCCCGATTATTCCGGATATTATCAACAGCTTCGATCTCACCGTCGGACTGGCAGGCTTTCTGCCATTCTCTTTTTTTGTTGCCTATGGGATCATGTCCATACCCGCAGGGCTAATGCAGGAAAAATATTCCGGGAAAATGGTGATGATCATGGCATTTGGACTTGCGTGTTCAGGAGCTTTGTTGTTCGGACTGTTGCCCAGGTTCACCGTGGCATTGCCATCGCTGTTCCTTATCGGCATAGGAATGGCTATGCTTCAGGTCGTGATCAATCCGCTGCTGCGCGTGGCCGGTGGAGAGGATCGTTTTGCCTTTAACTCGGTGCTTGCCCAGCTCTTCTTTGGCTCTGCTTCCTTTCTCAGCCCGATGCTTTATAGCTACCTGGTGAAGAATGTCCATACCGGCAACCAATCGCTGTTGATCCGCCTTTCCAATCAGCTTGTTCCGGAACAATTGGGCTGGGTCTCTCTTTACTGGATCTTTGCGGCTGTTGCATTGGTCATGATCGCCGTTATAGGACTTGTCCGGTTTCCCGGCGTGGAATTAAAAGAAGACGAGCGGATACAGACCGGAGGGGCACTGCGATCCTTGTTGAAGAACCCTCATGTGATCCTATATTTTATCGGGATTTTCTGCTATGTGGGTTCTGAACAGGGCATAGCCAACTGGGCATCGAAGTTTCTTCAGGAATATCATGGCATTGACCCGGCGACAAAAGGGGCTTCCGTTATCTCGTATTTTTGGGGCTTGATGACTGTGGGATGCCTGCTGGGATTGTTGCTGTTGAAGATATTCGACAGCCGGTCGG
>DATBVZ010000011.1:0-2485 GCA_036515095.1 Cyclobacteriaceae bacterium
AACCGCATACAGTGAATCACCAATGACATCCAAAGAGCTGCAAATCTGATTCCAGGTTTTTGAGTTGTCTAGAAGAACTGACTGGTAGCGGTGAGTATTGATGTGATCTCGAACCGATTCCGTAAGCTCGTTGATCGCAGCAACTTGTGCGTTGATGTTCATGCAATACCTACACCCTGGCTTCGAAAGACATAACGACCCAGCGAACCCGCGCGCCCCATAAATGCTAAAGGAGACAGACTTTCCCGCGTTGGGTTGAGTGTGTTGTTATGCGTGTCGCTCACAACTTCGTCAGCTGCTTCTCATTCGGCATGTTCGTGACGCTGCTCATCCTCGATTTCTTCTGCCTCCCTAATTTCTCGATGTGATATGTAGGCAGATAAAATGACCCACGTGTTCATGAAGAATGCAACACCACGAAATATTAAGAGGCCTATCCCCAAGAGCATCAGTGACAACGCTAGTATAGCGAAATCAGACGCTCGCCAAGCGTGGTATACGGCAATCAAGAATCCGATCCACACGAAAGCATGAGCAGCATTGAGACATAACTGATGCCACCAGAAGTGCTTCAGAGGAATAACGCTCAAAGTGGATTCCTTATTCATTTTGTTCTCCAATCTAATACGCATAACAAGTGTTAGGGAGCCAAATGCTCCATAAGATTATATAGGGGTATGACGAGGACATATTGAAAACCTCCTTTTTATCAAATGATTGGATAACTGTAGCTGATCTTTCTTCTAATATCTACTCGGCTCCCTTTGCTGTTTTCAATAGCAAATGTGTAAATTTGTTTTGGTAATTCAAATCGTTGATATTAATAATATATACACATCTAACGACAGATTTCTCACTACGCTCGAAATGATAACACACTCTCTCCGAGTCCTCTGTGCTCTCCGTGGTTTCACCAGGTTTTCTCCTCTAGCCATACATAATGAAAAACCGGATCTCTCCCTGCGGTCGAGATGACAACCTATGGTTACACCGGAAACACCATACTGAAACAAACTCCCTTATCATCATCAAGGTTGATTGCCTTGATGTGGCCGCCGTGGAATTCGGCGATCATTCTTGCAATGTAAAGACCGAGGCCGAGATGCGGTGTGTTGTTTTCTTTTTTCTGGCGGACGGAAACCATGGAGTTGAACAACTGGCCTTCCATTTCATTTGGCAAAGATGCTCCGTAATTAATCACGTTGAGGGTGATTTTATTATTTTCCACTACTAATTCGATTTTAATCGGTTCGCCTTCCTTGTTGAAATCTACGGCATTCGAAACGATCTTGTCCAGCATCTGCAAAAACAAATCCGGTGAAAGTTTTTTCATCACCGGTGCCGGAGGCAGGGACAATTCAAACGTCTTGTGTTTGTAGGCAAGGCGATAGCCTTCCACAGCCTGTTCCATCATCCTGTTCAGATCGACGGTTTCGGGTTCAGCGGATTGCAGTGCCTGTTCCAGTTTCGTGGCCTCGCTGAGGCGGGTCACCAACATATTCAACCGTTGTATGCCTTCCTGCGCCCGTTCCAGATAAACTTTGTCTTTTCCTTCGATGCGGGACTGCAGGTTGTCCAGCGATGATTGCACCACAGCCATGGGTGTACGCAGTTCATGTGACAACTTGCCTGCCATGCTCTCAAGATAACTGTTGTATTGCCTGAGCCGTTCCAGCATGGCGGAATAATTTCTCGACAGATCCCCGATCTCGTCACTGGCCCGACTGACTGACATGGTGCCTGCGACCCGTCCATGTTCATCAATGGCTTGTGCTGCTTCCTGACTCAAACGGCGCAACCGGAAGGAAAGCCGCGTTGCAAAGGCAAGTAACAACAAGGTAATCGCCAGAAAAACGAACAATGTTTTATTGACCAGGCTGACCAGTGCATCACGCTGCAGCATCTGGATATTGTTTGTGGTCTCTTCCACCACCACGACCCCACCGACATTACCGGAAATCCAGACCGGTGTGGCCGCAGAAACAATCACGGCTTTCTGGTCCGGCGTGGATCGCCAGCGTGATTCCGTGTTGCCCTGCAGTGCAGATAATATCTCAACACCCTGCAACATGGAGGCGCCAGCCAGATCGTCCGTAAAGCGTTCAGAGACAGAGGGCAGGACTATCTTGTAAAAGATATTCAGCGGGTGCCGGGAAAAATCCCGTCTCAGATTGCCAACCGTGGCTAGCACCTGTCCCTGGCTGTCCAGGGCCCAGATCCTGCGGCCGGGGGTGGTATCCAGCCGTCTGATGATCTGCTCTATCTGGCTGGATGGTTTTAATAACCGGCCGGGACGTTTTGCAGTATTTGGACCGGAAGTGCCCAGTTTTTGAATTATTGTCTCATCGTCTTTTTTTTCTGCATTTCCCACGATAAAACCCATGCGATCCTTGATCATATTCAAGGGCATGGCAATCTCCAGATTATAGCCACCGGTTACCGGTTGCCATTCAGCAGCGATATTGGTGACATAACGGATGTATTC
>DATBVZ010000012.1:0-4139 GCA_036515095.1 Cyclobacteriaceae bacterium
TTGGCGCGAGGTTTCTTATGCGAACTGGCAGCCACCTTAACTAGCCCGTCTTTTTTCGTGTCTTTATTTTTCATATCTCTCCCCTTGAAGCAAGAATCAGTTAACTGGTTTAGCAACTATTATTCGTCACTGACAGGTGCACTGTCGACTAACAACGCATCATCATGAAATATTCCTTCTTCGCATCGACCATCCGAGTACATATATATTCCCTTGCCATCGCGCTTCCCAAGCTTGAAATCCCCCTCATAAGCAGAGCCGTCAGGCAGCACCAGAAATCCCTTGCCATGATACTTGCCATCTTCAAATCCTCCTTCATAGCGCACCCCGCTCTTAAGGATCAGAACCCCTTTACCATTACGCTGGTCATGTTCAAATTCGCCCTCGAATTCCCCATGCTGCCACACTTGCCTTCCCTTGCCGTGATACCAGCCATACAAAAAACATCCCTCATAATAATCGCCATTCGGGCAGATAAATTTCCCGTAACCGTGCGTAATGTCCTGACCATATTCTCCTTCATATCGATTTCCGCTTGTAAAGTTTGTCACGCCCTTACCATGCCTCACACCTTTACGAAATTCACCCTCGTATACAGCGCCATCGCTTCGGGTTGCTATACCCAAGCCATTCGGCAGACCTTCCAGAAAATCTCCCTCATAGTGAATCCAATCCCCTTTCTCAGAAAGCAAGATGCCTTGGCCGTGCGGCTTCCCATCCTTAACTTCGCCTTCATAGATGCTGCCATCCGGCAGTTCCAGAAATTCGACTTTTTTCACTTTAACTTGACCCATAGGAGACATTTAATTTATCCCACCACATTGCAGAGTTCAACAACAAAATATTCGGATTACAGAGGAATTGGATATTTATTGGCCCCGGATGCCCAGGGCGGCTGTGACCACATGCTGCGGAGGGGCATGCGTCTCACGGCTGGACAGAGCACCTGTCAGCATTCGTGCAATGTTTGAAAACTCCCCAAAGCAAGATGCCAGCAAAAGGGTGAGGCAGATGTTGGTAACGATACGGTTCATGTTATTCTCCTTTAAAGTCGAGGAAGGGGGCGAATCGCATGTTCATGTGTTCAAGCCACATACTTTCTTCGCCACCCTCACTATTGCAATCTGTGTGCCAACCACTTGCGCATTTCATTATTTCGTCAGCCACACATCAGCACATGGTGTGCCAGAAAAGCGCAGCAAGCAGAAACACCAGCAGGAGTGCGCTGTTGGGCGATATTAGATCATGACATTCGAGAAGGTTTACTGATGGGCATAGCCTCAGCATGACGACCACATACTGAAATGCTGATACTTCTAGTTACAGATTTGATTGTTTGCGAGTGGCAGAATCAATCAGGCGGGAACATACCTTGCGGAGGAGAAATTCTTGATACGTTTTCACGAGTAGATGTTTTTTGGTTGGACGCTACGGCCTCAAAGCCTGAACAACATTTTTTGTTGTCTCAGAAAACGATTGGTTATTTTGTTCACCCCAAATTAAGCAAATCAAGTTGAGTGAATATGGGAGTGGGCTATTGTTTACAACTCTCACCTTCACGGCATCCGACAGCGTAATACTAGTGCAACAACATGGAGAAGATACCGAATTGCCAGCTTGTTCAAGGAAGTCAATAAACACCAAAAATTCCAGTATGGCAAACCGTCTCCAATACTCAAGACTCATACAGCTTGAAAGCAATGAACTTAATAAGCCCGTTAAATCACCATGAGCTTTCTTATGTCTCAATTGTTTTAAAAGCAGACCCCCGTCATTCTTGGGGTAACCTACCAATGCATCCCCATTCATTGTTGTCACATCAAGGCGGCTATACCAAATAGTTACACCGGCGCTAGTCAAACCATCCGTCAATCTACCCTCAATAAACTCCCAAGGAATAGATACAAAGTCAAAATAAGCGGCCTGCAAAATGTAATACTGAAAATAACATCCTAACTGTTTCCGTATTTCTTCTGAACTCAGGGGGTAGCTTATTGCACGACTAGCAGGTGGCCCATTAAAGGACTCTAAAATGACATTACTATCCCCTGCGATGTAGAACGCCGGTGCCTTTGAATCTAAATTTTCGATACGCTCCCAAATAATTCTTGCCTCATGCAACTTGATGGCTTTCTCCAAAGCACCGCGCAAATCTTTCAGAATATTTCCAGCGACTTGGAATTGCGAATTGTTGCCAAGCAATGGCTTGGCAAAATCAGTGATGATATTTGGGCGGTGAGCCACCATTTCGATGACCTCACGCTGATGCGTACTACTGAACAAAACTATTGGTAATGATGGATCATAATGGCTCAGCAGCAAAGGTAACAAAACCAAGGCGGCTGTTTCATTTTGTTCGCTGCTTTCAAAAGCCGCTTTATATGCCCTCTTAAATACCCCATCTTTTTCAAGAAGCGTACTTACGCCGAGTAAGTCACAAGCAGCTTTTAAGGAAGCAAAAAAGGCTTTCTTTTGGTCATTATCTTTTTGGTCATTATCCAACCACAGCCTCAAATCCAGCAAAAGAATGTCCCCTTTGCCTGGAAGACTAAGCTTCCTCGGCATATCCCAATCGAAAATTTTTGGCGGTTGGGATAAAATTTCCAATAAATCTTTCGCTTGGCTATAGCATCTAACACTGCCACAATCTTGCAAGTTGTAATTCCATATTCCATTGTTGGTAATAGCCGAGTCAGGCTTATAACCGCTTCCAAATATCATGCTGGTTAATATGTGATGAAACCCTGATGTATATTGGTCATCAATTAAAATGAATTTTAAGTTTTCTCTTCGCCCAAGCTTTCCTGTGTTTCCAGCCTGTAGTATTCCACTTTCGCCGCCACCGCCTCCCTGCGATTTTTCTAGGGAAGCTAGACCTGTTACATAAACCAACGCGGTAAGCGCATTGCGAAGTGGTGAGCCCTCTGAAATTTTCTTAATAATCTTTTTGCGCTGCTTCTCGATACTCAACCCATTGGCAAGAATCAACGGCCCGATCAAGTTAGCGACTGTATGACGATCACCTGGTTTAATAAGGTTTGCTGTCCATAATTGGATTGCCGTCTCCAAATAATCCAGCCTTTTCTCATCATCGCCGTCATGAAAACTAGGTAAAGTGCGCTTCAACTCCAGAATATCAGAAACAAAATGGTCGAAGCCAAAACACCCCACAGGCAAAGCAGCCCGCACATGAGCATCTGCCACATCCACAGCAGCAGTCATTAGGGTTTTCTTACCCACAGGCAGATAGATTTGTATCCATGGGAATTGGACGTGAAGCATACTAAGCGTCTTGATGCCGAAACTCCCACTGTATTCTTGTGACTTAAGGTCAAGAATGAATATCCTGATCTGGGGCTTTTTATTGTTCTCCGTCGCCGACTTAAATAGCAAATAAGAAAACATCACCGCCCAATCGTATGGTGTAACGTATCCACCGACATTCATTGGAGAGTCGTCACTTTTCGGCATACCATCCCAAACTACGATCAAGGTCAGTTCGTTTACGATGGATTCATCAGGTTGGGGGTTCTGACTATAACTCGCCGTGATGACTTTCTCTGCGAATTCTTTTAACCCGCCATCTCGGTGCAATCCCCACAGGAATCCGAAGTCCCTGAGATATGAAAAAACAACGAATCGCTTTGTAGCGCTGGATTGTTCTTCGGCAAATTTTCCCGCAGCGACCTCAATATCCGTGTTCCCACTGTAAGCCGCATCCAATACTTTTTCGACTACCGAGGTAAGCGGGTAACTCATTTACTTTCCCTTTTTGAGCTTTCCCAAACCTCAACCAAGGTTTTCAGATCACCTTCCTGAACTGGCGTAGTCTGCGCTCTCTCCAATATCTCATTCAACACCCGCTCCGGCCCCACGATAGCCCTGATTGCTGAAACGATGGGTGTGCCATTAGAGTATTTAAATGTTTCTTGATTGAAGATCGTCATGACGGCCTCTTTGCGCTTTTCCAAATCTCAACCAAGGCTTTCAGGTCATCTTGATTCAAAGATGTCGTCTTCTGCGGCCTGCCAAGTATTTTGTCTAGCTCTCGATAACAGCTCGTTTGCACCAACTCTTTATCGTCAAATATAAGCTGCAATGCAGGCTGGAGTTCATACTTATCGTTCATAGGCTTCTTA
>DATBVZ010000013.1:0-9718 GCA_036515095.1 Cyclobacteriaceae bacterium
CGTTGCACGGAAGCGCTGACCAGTCAGAAAGAGCACCGCAATACGAGGGTGATTGTGGATGTGGACCCGGCTTGAGAAGGCGGGGCAGTGGGCAAGTAGGCAGTAGGCAGTAGGCAATTCATGTCGTTAAGTTAAGGGACAAGCAGTAATGATTGAGTTTAGATGTTTGGATTAACGCGTAGCAAAGTGGGGGGTACTGACTGCACTGTATAGTTTCGGCAACTGCCCGGCTGGCTTCGTTCCCCCCTTGAGGGGGGATGTGTGGGCGAGGGTGTGTGTTGAGTTTTCACCAACTGTCAAACTATGACTCACATTGATCATACAACGTGCTGATCTTAAACTAATGACATGGAGTAGGCAATGCAAGCAATAAATTATCGTGAAGCCAGCGAATATAAGAATGTAGTCTACGCCTCACCCTACTACCCGCCAAAAATGTTCTGTTTACACCCCCAACGTTCTGGTAGCTTTGCCTTTTGCCTACTGCCCCTTGCCTACTACTTTGAGGGTGGAATACTCGGCCGCACCTCAATCTTGCTGGGAAGTGTTCGGGGATTCAGTTTCAGGAGATCAACGACGATCTCACCGATGTCTTCCGGCTGGATCTTCCAGGCGTCTGCAGGATTGGGTTCATGGTTATTGAACCAGGTTGCTACCGATCCGGGCATGATGGTCGTGACTTTGATGCCGTATTTGCGCAGGTCAAGCATGATTGCCTGGGTGAATCCCACCAATCCGAATTTGCTGGCGTTATAGGCTGATCCGTTCTCAAAGAAATTGGTGCCCGCAAGACTGGCGATGGTAATGATGTAGCCTTTCGATTTTTTTAGCTCCGGTATGGCGGCCCTGACGCTGTAGAACACACCAGTCAGGTTGGTGTCAATCGTCTCGTTCCACTGGTCCGGTGTCATTTCGTCAATAGCGACAAAGTGTCCGAGCCCTGCATTGGCAACCAGCACGTCCAGTCTACCCCACTTGCCAACAACCTCTTCAACTGCCCGGACCTGCGCACCGGCGTTTCTGACGTCGGCGACCACACCGATCACCTGCCCTTTTTCCAATTTTGCCAACTCTTCTTTCGCGCGGCGGATCGCACCTTCCGACCTTCCTGTGATGGCTACGTTGGCCCCCTGTTCCAACAGCCTGACCGCAATGCCGTAACCAATTCCTTTGCTCCCACCGGTGATGAGAACCGTTTTCCCTTCCAGGTTTGTCATTTCATTTTCGGTTTACAGATAGTGATATGTACACCAAATTAAGCCAATCTACCCATTACCTGCTCGTCGCAGCCGGATTTTATGAATCCCGTGTCAAGTATGGAAGGCGGTAGGGTCCTCGCAGTAAGGAATTTCAATTCCTGGCTTTACAGAACAAATTTTTGACTTTTCAGCCCCTTCACCCGGGATTCTCCGCAGTAGATTTGATCAGGAGGCGGGCAATCCTTTCGGCGCCTCCGGTAAGAATCCGGAAAGTCCGGATTGGGTCAACCTAAATATGCAACACTATGAAAACACAAAGAGAAGCCTCCGCCCATGTGGACAGGAGCGAGCAAAACACCGTCGCGGAACGAAACAAGAACTTAATGCGCCGAGCCATCGAAGAGATATGGAACGGGGAGAAGTATGAGAACCTCGACAAATTCATCTCACCCGATTTCGTTGTGCACCTGTCTCCCGATGAGGAAATTCAGGGTCGTGAAGCGGCCAGGCAATTCTACATTCAGCTGCGAAAAGCATTCCCCGATATTCACTTTACAATCAGGGATCTGATTGCGGAAAATGACAGGGTTGTGACCCATTGGGTCGCTGAGGGTACCCATCAGGGTGAGTATAAAGGTATTCCTCCAACCGGAAAAAAGTTTAGTCTTACGGCAATCAACATCGATCGCATGGTCGACGGCTTCGCGGTTGAATGCTGGACCAGGTTTGACGAGTTGGGACTGCTGCGGCAACTTGGCGTCACGTTGCCGCCAGGCCTGGAGCAAAACATGAGGTAATTGCGACAAGGAAACCGGTAATACGATTTTTTATACAATAAGGATTGAACCATGGAACATATAGAAACGATCATCGTGGGTGGCGGACAGGCAGGACTGGCCACCAGCTACTATTTAAAAGAACGCGGGCGTGAGCACGTTGTACTGGAGAAGTCGGAACAGCCGGCCAGCAGCTGGCGCGACAGGAGTTGGGACTCGTTTACCCTGGTAACGCCAAACTGGGCGTTCCGGATGCCCGGGGCTAAAAGCGACAGCGGTTCTCACGATGGCTTTATGCACCGTAACCAGGTAATCCAATTTTTTGAATACATGGTTGGGGAATTCAAGTTGCCCGTTAAATACAAATCGCAGGTGACTTCCATAGCCCCGTCGGATCATAACGGTTATCTGGTTCAAACGCATGGAAAGGATTATAAGGCAAAAAATGTGATTATAGCAACGGGTTTCTTGCAGCATCCCAGAATACCTGCGTTTGCAGGGAATATTTCTCCGGACATAAGGCAACTCCACAGCAGCAGCTACAGAAACCCGGAAATGCTTCCCCCAGGTAACCTGCTCATTGCAGGCAGCGGTCAATCGGGTTCGCAGATAGCCGAAGAGCTATGTCACGCCGGAAGAAAAGTGTACCTCTCCACAGGGCGTGCGGGAAGAGTACCCCGCTCCTATCGGGGCAAGGACATCTTTGAATGGCTGGAGCTGACAGGCTTCCTGAATCTGACGCCGGAGCAGTTGCCCCCGGGCATGGGTAAGTTTGACGGGATCCCGCAACTTTCCGGAAAGGAGGGGCATTCGATCAACCTCCACCAATTTGTCCGCGATGGCGTTATTCTTTTGGGTCACCTGATCGGTGCGGAAGGTCACCGGGTTGCGATTGCACCCGACCTGCATAAGAATCTTGAAATCATGGATCAGTTCGAAAGTGATGTTGCCGAAATCATAGATGGCTATATCCTGGAACATGGGCTTGCTTGTCCCGCGGAAAATTTACCGCAACTCCGGGACGGCTACGAGCAACACGTACTGGAAGAACTGGATCTGAAGAAGGAAGGGATAACTGCGATCATTTGGGCAGTAGGCTATACGTTCGATTACAGCCTGGTGCAGTTGCCGGTCCTGGATGAGGATGGTTTTCCTGTTCAGTCAAATGGTGTCACCAATTATCCGGGTTTGTATTTTGTTGGCTTACCGTGGATGCCTTCCGAAAAATCAGGCTTCCTGATTGGCGTGGCTGAGTCGGCGCGGCAGATCGCCTCATCTATTATGTGAAGGTTGTACCCGCTTATACCCTTCAGCCACCAACCTGTGCGGATGATGAAAATGTAGAGACGCGATATATCGCTTCTCTACATTTTTCTTTGATCGCCACCCTGTACACGAAGGGAGCAGGCCACGGCACGTGGGTCATATTGCTAAATTCCAATACCATTCTTGCATCAACATTCGTTAACCCTTTGGCCCGGCGGCCTGATCTTTCACAGCATTTGAGTAACTTCCCATTATTTTCAAATCGGAGCGGCTAATGGATATCGGGACGAACACGCATTTCGAAGGCAACATAAACGCGTCGCATGTGTATGCCCTGAGCAGCGGGGCGCTGGTGACCACACCTCTGCTGCTGACCCGGGAACAATACGTCAAATTCACAATGCGGCCCGGCGACGAGATCGACATCCAAAGTCCACATGCTGGTCCCGGCCATATCCGCTGCCGTATATTGGATATTGAGTCCGTCCACGCCGAACCCGGGCATGTGTACATTCGGCTTACCATGGAAAAAGTGGTAAGTGGTAAGTGGTAAATGTGTTTACGTGTTTACGTTGCGATGGAGAGTTGAGAATTACCCTTATACCTTATACCCTTATACCTTTATACCTTTATACCCTTATACCTCCACCCCCCCTACTCATGCCTCAGCGTATCCACCGGATTCGTGGCTGCGGCGCGGAGGGTGTGGGCACCGATCGTGAGCCATGCCAGGGCAAGGACAAGAATATTCGGAAGCAAAAAGATCCACCAGGTCAGGTTGATCTTGTTTTCAAAGTTTTCCAGCCAGCCCGACATGGCATAACGGGCCAACGGAATAGCTACAACCATAGCGATAGCAATGAGCACCGTATACTCCTTGCACAGCAGTTGCACAATGCTGGTGCTGGTGGCGCCCAATACTTTGCGGATACCGATTTCCTTCGTGCGCAGCAATACGGTATACGAAGAAAGACCAAACAGTCCCAGACAGGTAATCACGATGGCCAGCACAGAAAAGACTCCTACCACCTTTCCAAACCGTATGTCACTGTGGTATTGCCGGTCGTAGTGATCGTCAAGAAAATAGGCGCTGAAAGGATTTCCGGGAAAGTGGTTCACATACAAATCTTCAATAGAAGCGATCGTCTCCGCAAAGGATCCTCCCTTAAGCCGGATGGGAATATAGGCGCCATAGCCGGGATCCAGCGGGAAGAAAATCGGCGAAACCGCATACTTCAATGTTTCATGATGGTAATCCTGCATGACACCGATGATCGTGATGGTATCTTCAAACCACACGATCTTTTCGTTGATGGCCTCACGCGGACTTCCGAATCCCAGCACGGCGGAGGCCTGTTCATTGATCACCATAACGGAATAATCATCAGGGTCGGTGTCGCGATACATTCTTCCGGCAGTAAGCTCAAGGTTAAAGACTTTCGTGAAGTCCTCGTCGACAGACACGATCTGAAATTGGTTTACCTGGTCGTCGTCACTGCCCAACCGCTTGATCCCGTTGGCATATTCGATGATGCGGGCACCCGGAGGCTCTCTCATTGAGGTCATGCTTTCCACGCTGGCCAGTTGCTCAACTTTTGTATTGAAGGTCTTCAGGTGCTCATTGTAAAGTGAATCCTTTTTCAACGGCGCACGAACAACCAGCACCTGGTCGAGATTGAATCCCAAAGACTGTGTCTGGAGGAACCGGATCTGCTGGTACACCACATATGTACAGATGATCAGCGTGATGGCCGTGACAAACTGCGTTACCACGAGTCCCTTTCGCAAAGTCGCGCCGTTGGAAGTTCCTGTGAACTTTCCCTTCAGCACCTGCATAGGCTTAAAGCCCGACAATACCATCGACGGATAAGACCCCGACAGGATCGTTCCCCCTAAAAGGATACACAACGCGAGAACCAGGAACCGTTCCGACAACAGAAGGCCTGTGCTGAAATCGCGGCCGCACAATTCTCCGAAGGACGGGATAAGAAGATAGACGGCCCCGAAGGAGAGCAGAAGTGCCGTAACATTATAAATAAGGGATTCAGAAAGGAACTGGGCCACCAGTTGAAAACGGAAGCCACCCAATACTTTGCGTATCCCCACTTCCTTGGCGCGTTCCAGCGATTTAACCGTCGCAACATTGATGTAGTTGATATAGGCAATGGAAAGGATGAAGTAGGCGATCAGGCCCAGGTAATAAACCATTTGATGATCGCCATTGGGTTTCATCTCGTTCTTAAAATTCGAGAACAAGTGTATGCTGGTCAGCGGCTGCAGATGAAATATCATATCCTGGCCGGATTCCTTTAGCCAGCCGCCCGTTCTTTCCTCAACCAATGACGGCAGGCCGTTCTCGATCTCCTCTGCGCGGGCTCCCGGCTGCAGCAGGATATACGTATAGTACCCGTCCCACTTCCAGGAATCGATCGCCCGTTCGCCCGCATAGTCGATGTAAGTCTGAAGCGAAGCCAGCACATCAATTTCCATGTGGCTGCTGGATGGAAAGTCTTCAAAGATGCCCGTTACTTCCAGGTTGAAGAGTCCGCGGAGATCGAGGACCTTGCCGATGGGATCATCGTTCCCGAAATATTTCTGTGCCGCCGAACGGGAAAGCATAGCGGTGCCGGGCCGGCGCAACGCCAGAGAATCCACCCCTTGTAGCAGGGGTACCGTAAACACCTCAAAAAAGTCTTCGCTGGCAAAATAAAAGTGGGGCTCCTCCAGGGCATTCCCTTCATAGGTGAGCACCGCGGGAGAATAGAGGATATTTACATAGGTCTCAACAGCTGCGAAGTGCTCCGCAACAGCCCGTCCCACTGCTGAACAGATCATCACCGACTGGTTGGTTACTTCCCCCTTATTGTAGCGATCCTGCTCAAGGCGGAAGATGCGGTCCTTCCTGGCATGAAACTGGTCGTAGCTTCTTTCGTAGTCGACATACAACCGCACCAGAAAAAAGGCGGTCAGTCCCACTGCCAATCCCGCGATGGTGATGACTGAGTATACTCTGTTCTTCAGCATACTCCTCAATGAAACGTTAAAGTAGTTCTTGAACACTGCCAGGGGGTGGCTATAAAGTTCACAACGCTTAAAAAATCATTACAAATTAAAGGCTTTTTGTCCGCTATCCCAAAGAAATGTGTTTATGTGTTGAGGTGTTGACGTGTTGATGTTGGGATGGGCATTTAGAAGATGCGAGGATTTTCCGTCTCTCAGGACCAGGGGGCATTTCAGGGTTCAGAAGCACTATGGGACGCGAGTGAAACCGTGTTTATGTATGTGATTACGTGCCTGCCTGCCCTTCAGAAGGCCAGCGCGATGGCAGGCAGGTTTACGTTAGGTACAACGAAATAAAACGCATTGACTGAATGGCTTATGTCTTTGGATGCTGGGGTTGATTGACGCCTCACCCTTAAGAAGTGCAACTGAACGCTGAAATGCCCGTTCTATCTGAGAGCCCGAAAATCCGGGCGATTTCTCAATACCCGCACCAACATAAACACATCAACACCTCAACACATAAACACCTATTCCGGTAGGCGTTCATTGCCATTTTTCCAAGTTTTTCAGTCAGCCGGTGATTTACGTATGCGCCCACGGCAGCGCCCACGCCGGGAATGAGCTGAAGCAATTTTGCCAGATCGATGTAGTCCCGGTAGTCCTGTTGAAAACTCCGCCAGTCGAACTGGCTTATATCCGGAGGCAATTCTTCTTTTTCTTTCTCCCAGTTGCGGATGACCGCAAAAACCTTGCGCCGTTGCTTTTGGCTGGAAAAGGTAAGCTGGAATATGTAGAGGATATAGATCCGTTCACGGTAGTCCTTCGTTGAGTATCCGTAGTTTGATGCAATTTCAAAGAGCATCTTCATCTTCAGGGTTAGCCACAATGGAAAATCAGCGAGGCCAAACAAAATCCCGCCAAAGCCCGTCACCGCTCCTTCCGCCGCCGCGGTGGTACGATAGAATCGAATGCGATCCAGGACGTGGTGCTCCAGCTCTTCCAGCGAGTCGTACTGCTTTGGGTTACCCGTGGTGTAGTCGGCGCCGAAGAGCACCGCACGGGTCATTTTCTCTATAGCGGTTGTGATCATCTGGTGCACCCTTTCCGGAATCATCCGGTTCAGCCGCGTCTGAATCCGCTTCGAAGTTTCGTTGAAGAACGAAGGCCTTGCTTCCATTTTCTTCCGCCACTCCTTCAATTCCTTTTTTACCTGCTTATCGTACGTCATGAATGTGTTGAGGTGTTGAAGTGTTGATGTGTTGATGTGCCTGCCTGCCTCGCGCTGACCTTCAGGAGGGCAGGCAGGTTGATGTGAGGTGCACCATACCTTATACCCGTAAACCCTGGTATCCTTATCGCCTTATTCGCTACCCCCTATCCCTGCACCCCGTACGCCCTGGCCGGATTACGGCTGATCAGTCCCGTGATCTCATCCTCGTGAAGGCCATTTTTGAGAAGGGTGGGGATGAGGGAATTCGTTATGGAGAGGTAGGACCGGAATGAACCGCCGTCTTTTTCTCCCGGACTATACCAGCCTGCGTCCTGTGATATCAGTACGTTACTCAATACGCCTGCCGACCGGAGTTTAATGATCGTTTGGGCATAGGAGGTTATCGTATCATCCTGAACACCATCCAGGCTTACCCACGCACCCCGCTTTGCTGCGGCAATGTGACGAGTCTCATCCTGCTCGGCCTGAGCATGAACCCAAATGAACGCTTCGGGAGAAACCCCTTCATCGGCCAGGATGTCCAGCGTCTCGAAGGCACCTGCGTGGGTACCTGTATGCGATGCGATTGTAAGGCCTGTTGCCAGGTGCGTCTTCGCCGCGGCGCGAACAAGCTTTTGATGGATTGCAGAAAGGGGTCCTTCGTCGATGCCGATCTTGATGAATCCCGGTTTGATATCCGTTCCATCAATGCCTTTTTCCCATTCGGTTGTCCACCGCGCTGCAAGTTGCGCGGCAGATTCTGTCAGCGCATGAGGCGGAAGGAATTTATTGTTGCGTGCGCCATAATAGCCGGTGTTGGTGATGATATGCAGTCCTGTTTTTGCAGATAGTTCCTGCAGCAACAGCGGGTCGCGGCCGAGATAGGCGGGGGTGCATTCAACGAGCGATTGAAATCCAGCCTGCCGCACGGCTTCAAGATATGGGGTTACCACACGCATGACTTCCTTCCGGTCCCAGCGATGATATCCCGTTTCACCGGCGCCGATGAAGTCAACCAGGACGTGTTCATGGCTTAGTGTTTTACCCAGCTTGTCGGCGGCGACGGGGCCCCGTGTCGTCATGATCGTTTCCGGTCCCGGCTGCCACCTGCGCGCAGATCCCGCGAACGCCGGGAGGAAAAGTCCCCCCATAAGCGCATTCCTGATAAACTTCCGTCTCGGCAAGGTCATAAGCGCGTTCTTCCACCCCCAATTTCAGAATTTCCTCCGAGAAAATGTGTTGAGGTTGCGTTGGAATGCCTGCCTGCCATCGCACATGCCTTCTGCAGGGCCGGCAGGCAGGTTGACGGGTTACTCAAACCTTTATACCTTTATGCCTCTGTAACTTTATACCTGTATTCCTTCACACCACTTCATCCTATGAAAAAAATAGCCATTCTCCTCCTCGCATCAGCGTGTTTCGCAGCTGAAGGGCAGGTTCAAATTCCTGCGGCAAGTCCCTCAGGGTCAGTATCTACTGTTGTCGGATTAACGGACATTAACGTGACGTATTCGCGGCCGCGCATGCGGGGCAGAAAGATATTCGGTTCGGATGAAATGTCACTGGTGCCTTTCGGCAGGATGTGGCGCACCGGAGCGAATAACGGTACGTTGATCAAATTCTCTGACGACGTCAAGGTTGAGGGGATAGATGTGCCCGGGGGCGAGTACCTGATCTTTAGCTGGCCCGGCGCAACCGAGTGGACCATTGCGCTTTATGGTGATACTTCCCTTGGCGGTGACGTGCAGAATTATGACAAGACCAAAGAGGTCGCCAATTTCAACGTGAAGCCCGGCAAGCTTACCGAACGCGTCGAGACCCTGACCATCAACATCGGCGACATTGCTGACGACAGCAAATCGGCGAAAGTGGAGATAGCATGGGAAAATACGTCCGTGAAGTTTACCGTGGGAGTTGAGTACGAAGCAAAGGTGATGGAATCCATCGAGGCCAGCACACGGGTAAATCCGGGCAACTATTTTCAGGCCGCGTTATACTACCTCGAAAATGGCAAAGACCTGAAGCAGGCGCTGGAGTGGATCACCAAGGCAGAGGAAGGCATTCCTGACGCGTATTGGTTGCAGTATCAAAAGGCCAGGATCCAGCAGGCCCTCGGCGACAAAGCGGGCGCCCTGGCCACCGCAAACGCTTCCCTTGAAAATGCAAAAGAGGCCGACAACCGCGACTACCAGAAAATGAACGAAACGCTGATCAGTTCGCTGAAATAGAGTGGCACAAGAGACCGATGCGCCGGGTAAATAGTT
>DATBVZ010000014.1:0-8830 GCA_036515095.1 Cyclobacteriaceae bacterium
TTTGGCCGAACGGCAGGCAACATAACCGACATCAACACGCGGTTACTCTACTGGAAACAATTGTCGATTCTGGGCAGCACCATGGGAACACGCGACGAATTCCTCACTATGCTGGAGTTCGTCGAAAGCTATAAACTTAAACCTGTCATCGATAAGGTTTTCCCGCTGCAGGAAGCCGGCGAAGCTTTTGCATATATGGAACGCGGGGAGCAGTTTGGGAAGATCGTACTGCGGATGGGGGATGTAAGGGTATAGGGGTATAGAGGTATAGAGGTATAGGGTATAGGGATATAAGAGTATAAGATGTGAGGAAGGAACAAAACAGGGGAAGGACAAAGATGATTGTGATGATTTCTCATAACCAATCACTCATTCACTCATTCGCTCATTGATTTTATGGAAAACATACAATACTTTAATGACAGGTGGATAACGCCGGAGCAATTTGTCGATGTTCTGAAGCGGTCGACCTTATCGCTCCGAAGACCGGTTGACGACCCGGAGCGCATTCGCAAAATGCTGAAACACGCCAACGTGCTGATCACAGCCTGGCATGCAAACCTGTTAGTAGGTGTTTCAAGGGCGCTTACCGACTTCTCCTTTTGTTGCTACCTGTCGGATCTCGCGGTTGACGCCGCTTTTCAGCACCGTGGTATCGGCAAGCGTTTAATTAGCGAGACACACGACGCAGCAGGCAGGGAGACGAGGCTGATCCTCCTGGCAGCGCCAGCCGCCGTTGGATATTATCCAAAGATCGGCATGGAAAACTTCCCGCACTGCTTTTGTCAATAACAGTATGAACAATACCATTGAAGTTGTACTTAATGACTATGTTTTCAGTTCCGAGAAATCGCGAATCGATGTCGGGTATGTTCACCGCTACCTCGCGGAGCGATCATACTGGGCTAAAGGAATTCCGGTTGATACGGTTCGTGCTTCCATCGCGAATTCGCTCTGCGTAGGCATTTACAAAGATGGGCAACAGGTTGGCTTTGGCCGCCTGATAACGGACTACGCAACCTTTGGGTATCTCGCCGACGTATTTGTAGACGAGGGCCATCGCGGAAATGGATTGTCGAAAAAACTTGTGGAACTTATTCTTTCGTACCAGCCCGTGAAAAAGCTCAGGCGATTGATGCTTGGCACGGTGGACGCCCACGGTCTCTATGGCCGGTATGGATTCACTCCGCTAAAACATCCGGAGCGTTTCATGGAAATTCATCGCCCGGATATTTATCACTAAATCAACAGCACCCCATGGAAAGTCTTAATAAGACAGAACGCACAACCATCACACGCCTCCCCAAACGAGGAACATACGATAAAGAAAATATTCACAGTATTCTGGATGAGGCCATGTACTGCACAGTAGGCTACGTCCGCGGTGGATCCCCCTTCCTGGTACCCACGGGATTCTGCCGTATCGAAAACAAACTTTATATCCATGGTTCAGTCGGAAGCTTTTACATGCGCGAGCTTGCCGGTAACAAGCCGCCGACCTGCATCTCTGTGACACACATCGACGGGCTGGTGCTCGCGCGGTCTGCCATGCACCATTCCGTGAATTATCGATCCGTCGTGCTATTCAGCCTTCCGGAGAAGGTCATCGATCCACAGGAACAACACCATGCCCTGGAAGTCTTTACTAATAAAATGCAGCCCGGACGTTGGGAAGACATACGCAAACCTACCTCAAACGAATGGAAAGAGACCATGGTAATTGCCTTTACCATTGAGGAAGGCTCGGCCAAGATACGAACCGGTGGTCCCATCGATGACCCGGAAGACTACGTCCTGGACGTGTGGGCAGGCATCGTCCCACTGAAGCTCCATCGCTCCTCCCCTATCCCGGATGAGCGCCTGAAGAAAGGGGTGACTCTGCCGGAGTACTTGAAAGTAAAGGTATAAGGGTATAAGGGAGTCCGTTGGAAACAAATCACCGGGGTACTTATCCCGTCGTCTATCCCTCTATAACTCTATACCTTTATACCTTAATACCTGCTCCCCTTTTGTTAAATTTCCTATCGAAAACTAAATTACCATGGAAAAACAAACACGCAGAGCTTTTGTCACTGGCGCCCTGGCTACGGGTGTGACGGCGGCGGCATCAGCCTTACCCATCGGGATGGAAAATAAAAGACAGGTTGCGCACCACGTATTCTTCTGGTTGAAGAATCCGGATTCGAAAGAAGACCTCAACAAACTCATCGAGGGCCTTAGGACGCTGGAAAAAATTGAGACAGTCCGAAGTCTGCGCATTGGCGTACCAGCGAGTACGGAGAAGCGCGACGTTGTGGATAACAGCTTTAGCGCCTCCGAACTACTATTTTTCGATGATGTCAAGGGTCAGAATGTATACCAGGAACATCCGATACACTTGAAATTTGTAGAGAACTGTTCCTCCCTCTGGAAAAAAGTTATCGTATACGACGCCATAGATGTCTGACCCGGCGAACGGTTGACCCCTGCCATTTTCGATCATAAGCTGAAGACTTACGTTGATCGGATCTGCCCTCTGTCTGTCTGTCGCTGTGACAGGCTGCTGTTTGTCAGGCTGCACTTCCGGTCACCGGGAACGGCTTTATCATATCCCAAATAGATATTAAATTGATGGAGCCGCATAACGTGTGATCATTGAAGCATAGCAAGTCAAGAAAAATAGCCCTATATGTGTCCGGTACAATCGGGCTGCTTGCTTTTACCATCCTCCTGATCAAGGAGTTCAAAGTCTCGCGCTTTGAAAAGTCAATCATCGATTTGATTGAAACAAAGACAAACGGTGAGTACCAGTTGGTCATTGGCAAAGCCGACTTCGATTTACGCAGTTTTACCTACCTGATTGAAGATATTCAACTTGTCCGCACCGGCTCATCGGAGCATCCGGGAGGCGTGCAGTCGGTTCAGATTCCGTTCATTAGGGCCAATGCAGGATCATTCGTTTCGTTTTTTTCCAGCCAGCGGCTTACCTTTCGTGAGGTCGTCGTTGCCGAGCCCGTTGTTGAGGTTGATTCCAGGGTACGGGAACGCAATAAGATCACGCTGGGACAGGCCCTGGTAACCATTTTCCCTGCTGTCGAATCCATCCTTGAACAGTTTGATATCCAATCCTTGCGCATCACAAGAGGTAATCTCAAGGTTGAAAAAGGAGATAATCGATTAATAGAGCTGAAATTCATTGATCTATTGGTGAGGGACTGGAATTTGCAGCATCGTACCGCTGGCAGGCAGATCCAACTGAAAATAGAGGACCAGCATGTAGCGCTGAGCCAGGCTTCCTTTTCCTTCACGGAGGTCGAATACAAATACCCTGAGCATTACCTCATTTTCAAGGACTTCATCTTTCATTCCTTCGATACGGCGACTTCTTCGCGCATCGATGTTGAGGGAAAGTCTGCGCTGATCAGGAACCTGGACTACAATGAGCTGTACACCAATCAACGCTACAAACTGGACAAGATCGAACTCATCGAACCAAAATTTTCCGGAACACTTCACAGCGCCAGAAACAGTGCTCCCGACCGTGAAATTCGCCTGCCCCTGTCCGAAATACTGAAACAAACATTTGGCGAAATCCAGGTTGACAGCGCCATCATAAAAAACGCGGCCTTCCGAATGACCCTCGCTTTTGACGAAGATTCTATTAAAGCTCATATTCCGCTTGTCAATATAGTGCTGCACCATTTCGCAGTGATCGCCGACAGCAACGACATTAGGTTTGGTGAGCTGCAGATGGACCTTAGCGAAACGGAGATAAGTCTTAATGATAATGTCAGGTTGGTTTGCAACGCCATACTTTTTGAACGGAATGAAGATTTTACCATTTCCAATGTGAGGCTCACGGAGACAGGCAATGACAGAGCCTTTGTCGAATGTGACCGAATCGGATTCAAATATTTCCGTCTTTTTGAATTTCTGGTCAGCCAGGAACTCCGGGCCGAATCAATAGCGATCGAAAATGCAAATATCACCTTAAATCCGGCCCTCCTTGGGCTATTCCCGGACTTTTCCCGGAATGGCGCGTCGGGCGGATCCTATGAAGTTGAACTCGGCACTGTTTCCCTCCGGAATGTCAATGCGAGCTACAGCGACGGCAACCAATTCCTGCGGGTCGGGGACCTCTCTACCCGAATTGACAAGGTGAACGATCTGTCCGCCACTTCATTGCTTGGAAAACTAAATGAGGTATACCTGAGCGCTTTTTCTTTTTCGGACAAAACCCGCGGCCTGGAAGCCCGTGCAAATACCATACATCTCACACGGTCCTCTGCCACCATGAAAGAAGCAAACCTTACCTACGGTTCACTCAACGTCGATGCCGATGGGGTATTGGCAGAACGTTCGGAATCGGAATCACTGAACAGTTTCACTTCCTGGGAAAACATCGATATGGAGAAACTTGTAGTGCAGGGTGAAATCCCCCAAACCGCCAAAGCCGTTTTCATCGGCGGAGTTCACATCAATGATCTCTCTGCTGCGATCAGGCATAAAGGGATTGATGTGTCATTGAAAGCGAGTAAGCTGCGCGGAAAGGATGTGAGCACCGGGGGTGCACTGTCGTGTGGAAATTTGAGGGGTCATATTTACGAGGCCACCTTCAACAGCGCGGATGCCTATGTGGCAATGGATTCTGTCAACCTGGATTCAACCAACGAATCAACGTTTTTCAATATCGTTATCCTCAGTGACAACCGGAAGACGATAATCCCTTATGCACAAGCGGAAGGAATTACGTGGAATACCGATGTTAAAAAACTCGACCGTTTCATGGCAAGTGAGCCTGCTATTTATGAAGATTCCGTGGCTACAGCAGCTGCGGACAGTATTTCCTTTTATGGCATAGATGCTACTGTCCTTCAACGGCCCACTGCTGAAAGTGCTGTTTTATATAAACCCGAATTTTACCTTTCGCCGGAAAACACTTCCGCACCGTCACTTCCTGGTCATCCTTTTGTCCGGATGATTTCCGCCTTTACACTTCATGACGGCTGGATCAGTTCCGGCAGGGAACACGTCAGTTTCAGGGGTGTCACTACGGGAACGCTGGACCATGGAATCCGGAATATGGACTGTAACGAGCTTACGTATCAGTCCGACAGGCACAGGGTAACCTTAACCGGCCTTCACCTGGATAAACGCGATATGCGGGTTGCTGCGTTGTCATTGGAACCGAGTCCGGAATTTTACGAGAATAACAGTCTTGAAACCGATGTCATGCAGGGAAAATGGAATGAAATTTCCGTGACCGGCCTGCTGGTGGACACGCTGATACAAAAAAGGAGACTTGTGGCCGATACGGTCGTCATGAATGGGCTCACCCTGAACGTAAGACGCGACCGGAGATTGCCGGATCCGGAAGCCGGTGAAAAGGCGTTCTCACCGGATGAACTTCTTATCGGAAGCGGCCTTGATGTGAGTGAACTTGTCATCAGAGATGGTTTCATCCGGTATACGGAAATATCCGAAAAGACAGGACAAGAAGGAAGTGTCAGCTTTTATGATCTGAACGCCGACATCCATGTACCCGACCGCGGTGAACCGGGCTTATCGTTTGAAGCCGACACCAGACTTTACAATCAGGCACCCGTACATGTCCGATACAAGTCCCTAAATGGCTCCGCTTTTCATATGCAGGCTGATGTTGGTGAATTTGACCTGGCCTCTTTGAATCAGGCGTTGCTTCCTCTGCAAGCCATGGAAATAAAACAGGGACACCTTGACAAATTCAGTCTGGATGTAACCGCTGATCGTGACAGCGCAGGTGGTAAGGCGCTGATGACGTACAGCGATCTTCAGATAAACTTCTTTAGACGTTCCGAACCCGACAAGAAAAACCTGGGAAATGACATCCTTACTTTTCTGGCCAACGGAATTGCCATAAAGAACAAGCGGGAAAATGCTGCAGCCGGCATCCTGGAAACACGGGTAAAGGAAAGGTCGGCCTTTAATTACTGGAATCGTATCGTTACCAACGGTGCACTGAATGTGGTCCGGCGGGGTAAAAAAATTAAAGGTAACAGACGATGACGCTGCCTGTTTCCCGGAAAACAGCAGAAACTTTGGCAATAATATTCCCGATTGTCACATATTCGGCTTATATTGATAGATCCAGGCTTTCAGGAGCATAAATCATGAAAATCGGCTGCCTTTTCCTCGCTCTTTTCCTCATTTCAACGACCGGATTCTCTCAGCGTTTGCTGTTCGGTAATTCTGTTTCATTTTTGAATCCCATTCAGGATATGGGTAGATACTATCAAAGCGGATTCGGACTTAAGGTCAACATGGAGTACGAAATTCCAGGTACCCTGGCATTTGTCGGCGAGGTGGGTTGGAATCGTTGGCCCTCGAAAAATTTTGATGGCGCTACCATCCATGCAGCCGAGGCCGTTGATGTTCTTGCCGGCTTAAAAGTTAACGTGATCGGACCTCTATATGCAGAGGGAAGAACCGGCTATTACTTCGGAGGCCTGGATAAATTTGTATTAATCCCCGCAGCGGGCCTGCGCATCAGGCGATTTGATGTGAACATCGGCTATCAGATGCTGAATGAAATAAAGTTCGTGGACACCCGAATCGGACTCTATTGGGGACGGGGCAAGTAGGCAGTAAGCAACAGGCAAAGGTACCATACGGTTCTGTGAAGCCAGCGACATAAGGCGTGATGGTAAAGTCTGCCCAGGTTCCATTCAATTCTTCAACCCTTCCTTTGCCCGCTGTAGCTAGCTGAACGCACGTCAGTAGCAACAAATTGTCAGGCAAGCGAAGGCGTGAATCCTTCGACCTTCTTCATCGAATATTTGTAACTTTCCGTTCGAGAAAAAGAATTTAAAAGAATGAAAGCTACAATCGTTATCATCACTCTCCTCCTGACCCGCTTCGATACACAAGCGCAGGAAATGATGACCCCCGAAATTTTGTGGAGCCTGGGGCGTGTTTCCGGTTCCGGGATCACCGTCGATGGCAGACACGTGGTATACAAGGTGACCACATTTGATATCGCTGCAAACAACAGCATTACCAAAACTTTCAGCATACCCTTATCCGGCGGGGACGCACAGGAAATTTCGAACACGAGCGGTCTCTTGCAGGACAAGAAGGTATCCCATGACAGCCTGTATGCGATAAGTATCAGGGAAGTTAAAGTTAAAAAGGTCACCGGCCGGGATTTTTATCCCGAACTCGACAAATCGAATGCCTACATAGCCGAGGCACTGAATTACCGTCATTGGGACACGTGGGAGGATGGCACTTTCAGCCATTTGTTCTTGCATCAGCTTGCTGAAGGACAACACCAGGAAGGCAAGGACCTGATGCCCAATGAACCGTATGATTGTCCGCAGAAACCCTTCGGCGGTGAGGATGACTTTACCTTTAGTCCCGACAGTAAGGCTATTGTATACGTCTGCAAGAAAAAATACGGAACCGCATATGCCGTGAGCACAAACACGGATATCTACCGGTACGATATCGCCAGCGGAGAGACGGTAAACCTTACCGAAGGAATGATGGGCTATGATCTGAGCCCGGCATTCTCGCCATCGGGAGTACTGGCCTGGATCAGCATGAAGCGCGATGGTTATGAATCCGACAAACATGACATCGTCGTCGATGACGGCAAAGTGCGCATCAATCTGACCGCCTCATGGGAGGGCACAGTCAGCAGTTTCCGTTGGAGCGATGACGGAAAAAGAATTTTCTTTACTGCTGCCACCGGCGGGACCATTCAGTTGTTTGAAGTGGATTATCCCGGCCGCGCAAAGAAACTACCTGCCGTCAGAGTGCTCACGAGCGGCGATTTTGACATCACAGGAATAGTAGGCCAATCCGGCAGTTCACTGGTTGTCGCCAGAACGGATATGAATCATGCCGCCGAACTCTTTACCGTAAACCTCAAAGACGGAAGTATGAGGCAGCTCACCACGGTAAATACGGAACGATACAACAAGCTATTACTGAGTAAGGTCGAACGTCGTTATGTAGCGACCACAGACGGAAAACGTATGTTGGTTTGGGTGATCTATCCGCCTAATTTTGATGCCACCAAAAAATATCCTGCCCTATTGTATTGCCAGGGCGGACCACAGTCTGCATTGTCACAGTTTTATTCTTTCCGGTGGAATTTTCAACTGATGGCAGCCAATGGATACATCGTTGTTGCACCGAACCGACGCGGCATGCCTGGATTCGGCCTGGAGTGGAATGAGCAGATCAGCAAAGATCACGGTGGCCAGGTCATGCTGGACTACCTTACCGCCATTGATGAAGTATCAAAAGAGAGTTTTGTGGATAACGAAAGACTGGGCTGCGTCGGTGCAAGCTATGGCGGGTACTCCGTTTTTTACCTGGCCGGTATTCACGAGGACCGGTTCAAGTCGTTCATTTCGCACGATGGACTATTTGATCTGAAAAGCATGTATGGCACAACCGAAGAACTCTGGTTTGTCGACTGGGACTTCGGTGGACCTTATTGGGATAAGACAAATGCCGCAGCACAGAAAACATATTCGCAGTTTGATCCAAGCAGCCTGGTGTCGAAATGGAATACACCCATAATGATTGTCCAGGGAGGTAAGGATTACCGCGTACCCCCCGGGCAGGGCCTTGCAGCTTTTCAGGCGGCCCAACTACGCGGAATAAAAAGTAAACTGCTCTATTTCCCGGATGAAAACCATTGGATACTCACCGCGCAAAACGGCCTGGTTTGGCAACGCGAATTCTTTAAGTGGCTTGAGGATACATTGTGACAGGAGTCAGGTGAACTGCATGCACACCAAAAGTCATTGTACCTTTGCTGATCAGTTGCTCGCTTCGCCGGGCTATTCCATTACCTGTC
>DATBVZ010000015.1:0-3603 GCA_036515095.1 Cyclobacteriaceae bacterium
ATCCCTCCAGAAAACGAACGGATGGCCTGACCCAAAAACGACGGGGATCAGGAATAAACAAATTGCCACGTAGCCAAGTGCTGAGCGACTGAAAAAAGGAGTCCTTCTTTCCGCTCATCAGTGCCGTAGGTTTTACATCCCGGTTCCCGTTACCCGACAGCCTTGAAAGCCATATGAAAAGATCATAGGGCTCCCAAATTGGCAGCTTGAGGACCTCCGCCGAGGGCGGGACATCCCCGAGGAGCGACTCGTCACGAACGGCAAAGGACGGGTTCTCCGGAGTGAAGACAAAAGGCACCCATCCGAACTCAGGAAGGTATTTCACAAACTTCAGCCACCGTTGAACACCACTGCCCCCGGATGGTGGCCAATAATAGGTGATGATCAGTACTTTCCTTTCCATTGTTTACTTGCGATTCGCGGCTCCGTCTTGTTCCTGGTTCGCATCTTCACGAAGTCATAGATTCCTTCCTGGTCTGCGGGATTGAACCAGCTAAACTCCGGATCTCTCTTAAACCAGGTCATCTGACGTTTGGCGTAGCGTCTGGAATGCTGTTTCAATAACCGAATGGCCTCGTCTTTGTCATACTGCCCTTCCATGTAACCAAATACCTCCTGGTATCCGACGGTCCGCAGTGCATTGCGATCGCGGTACGGATAAAGTTCGCGTGCTTCTTCAAACAATCCCGCTTCGATCATATCGTCCATACGCTTGTCAATATTCCGGTAGAGCACAAGCCGGTCAAGCTCCAGCCCGATTTTCAGAACATCGAATGGCCTTGTTTTCGCTACCTTGTTTCGGAATGTACGGATCGACATTCCGGTGGCAATCCTCACTTCGAGGGCGCGAATGATTCGTTGCACATTCTGCTGATCCATGGTGGCGTACAGTTCGGGATCGAAGGCGCGGATCTGCTGTTGCAGCCAGCTTAATCCTTTCGCGGCATATTCCCGGTTAAGCGATTGACGGATTTCGGGTGGAATATCCGGAATATCGTCGAAACCCTCACAAACGGCTTTGATATAAAGTCCGGAACCACCACACAGGATCACGTTGGCATAGTTCTTAAAACGTTCGCTTGTCAGCTGAAGGACCTCTTCGGCGTAGGTGGCCGCATTGTATTCCTCTGTTATGGAGTGGCTGCCAATCAGGTGATGCGGTACCTGCCAAAGCTCCTGCGCCGAAGGCCTCGCGGTTCCGATTTTCATTTCCCTGAAGATCTGCCGTGAATCCGCCGAAATGATCTCTGTACCCAGGCGCATTGCCAGTGTTATCGCAACCTTCGTCTTGCCAACAGCCGTCGGGCCAGCCACAACGATCATATTCATGCCGAAAATGATTCAGTTTCCACGGATTCCAAAACAGCCCAAAAATACGATTTACGATCAATGCCTGAAAAATATCAGTCTGGAAGGAGATTTGCACAACTTTAATTTCTCGCCGTTCCCCCAATTAATTTTATCTTCGCCCCATAGTATTCATTCAAACCATGATCAAATACACCATTTCTTTTCTCACCAGGCTGGAGGACATCATTGCGGAGTCGGACTATATCCTCCGGTACGAAAAAGGCAATTTCAAGTCGGGTTACTGCGTGCTTAAAGACCAGAAGATTATCATAGTTAACCGGTTTTACACGACCGAAGGAAAAATAAATGCGCTTCTTGAGATCTTTAGAACGGTGACCCTGGAAACCGGCAGGTTTTCCGAAAAGAGCAGGAAACTTTATGAAGAGTTGTCTCAAACTGAAGTGAAAGCTTGAAAGTCACTTTTCTGGGCACCGGCACATCACAGGGAGTCCCTGTAATCGGATGCTCCTGCGACGTTTGCCTTTCCCTGGACTACAGGGACAAGCGTCTCCGTACTTCCGTGCATATTGAAGTGGAAGGTAAGTCCTTCGTAATTGACACGGGCCCTGACTTCCGGCAGCAGATGCTGAGAGAGCGCGTTGCTCACCTGGATGCGCTGATATTTACACACGCGCATCGTGATCATACGGCAGGGCTGGATGATGTCCGCGCGTACAATTTTTTGCAGAATATGGATATGCCCGTTTACGGCAGGCCTGCTGTACTGAAACAGTTGCGCAATGAATACGCCTATGCCTTCAACGACAGAAAATACCCGGGAATACCCCGCCTCGATCTGAGGGAAATCGATGAGGATGCGTTTGTTGTGAACAACATTAAGGTCACGCCCCTTCCGGTAATGCATTTGAATTTGCCGGTGCTGGGCTTCCGCATTGGCAACTTCAGCTACATAACTGATGCGAACCTGATACCCGATGATACGCTGAAGAAGATGGAGGGAACGGATGTACTGGTGCTGAACGCCCTGCAGCGCGAACGCCATGTCTCGCACTTCAACATAGAGGAAGCCATAGCGCAGGCGGATAAGATCAGGCCTGCAAAAACGTACTTTACACACATCAGCCACAAGTTGGGTCGTCATGCTGTTATCAGCAATGAACTTCCTACGGGTATTGGGCTTGCCTACGACGGGTTGGAGGTAGCTTGCTGAGCCGAACCTCGTTGCTGGCATTATCCGGGATTAACATACCTTCGCTCCGTGCACAACAATTACCATTTCCTGCGGCAGCTGACACGCACACTGCGTGAAACATTGAATGAATCGGTCCTCAGCGGTTGCTTCAGTCAAAACAAAGACGAACTGATCCTGGCGTTCGATACACCGGACGGCGCGTTTTTCATTAAGGCCAGTGTTCTCCCGCAAATCTCCTGCCTGAGTTTTCCACGCGGATTCGGGCGGGCGCGAAAAAACAGCGTCGATCTTTTTGAAGGACTTACGGGGCAGCGCGTCACGGGTGTTCGTCAATATGACAACGACAGAAGCTTCGCCCTGAATTTTACAGAGCACTTCGATGTGATCTTCAAAATGCACGGCACTAAAGCCAACATCATCCTGGCTAAGGATGGAAAGGTTGAAACGATCTTCAGGAAACAGTTGGTCCGGGATTTCGCACTGATGCCGGAGAAGTTTGACAGAACGATCGACTGGAGCTTTGAACATTTCGTCGCGCACCACGACCGGCTGCGCGAAACGTACTTCACTTTGGGAAAGGTTGTCTGGCAGTACCTTGAAGACAAAGGGTTCAGCGCGTTGAGAAAAGAAGACCAATGGCAACTGCTCACCGCTGTAAAACAACAACTGGAAAGCGGAAACTATTACCTCACACACATCAACGATTTACCCGTTCTCTCATTGGTACCGGCCGGCGATATCCGGGATCACTTTACCGATCCGGTTCAGGCAATAAATGCGTTCTTCCTTGACTTTGTGAAGTCGGCTTCATTCGTACGCGAAAAGAAACTTGCCCTGACGGCGCTGCACAACCGGAGGGAGCGAATTAACAGCTCCATCGCGGCGACAGCCGGGCGGCTCAGGAAGATCAGCGATGACAGCCGGTACCGGCTGTGGGCCGATATGATCATGGCGAACCTGACGCAGATACCGGCAGGGCAATCGCGGGTTGAGCTGCCCGATCTTTACCACGGTGACCGGGCGGTACAGATAAAGCTCAAACCCGCCCTCTCCCCGCAGAAGAATGCGGAAATGTATTAAAAAAAAAAAGAACCAGGCCA
>DATBVZ010000016.1:0-4779 GCA_036515095.1 Cyclobacteriaceae bacterium
TACTGGTTGCGCTTGGTGCTGATGTCGTATCGCTGGCGGATACGGTCGGGATCTCGGAAGCGGGACAGGTGACGGATTTGTTTATGGCGCTGAGCAAGCAGTTTCCTGCGCTGGAAGTGGGCGCTCACCTGCATTCAACGCCTCACACCGCAGCAGGCAAGATCGAAGCCGCATACCGCGCCGGTTGCCGGAGGTTTGACGGTGCCCTGAAAGGATTTGGTGGTTGCCCCATGGCTGACAATAAACTGGTAGGCAATGTGGCCACCGAAACGATCCTTGCTGTACTGGATACAGCCGGGGTGAAAACGGGCATTGACCCGGTGGCGCTTTCAAAAGCGCTGGAGATGGTTGCCAAAATATTCCCAAACCACTGAAAAAGTTACACCCGCCCGCCATTTACTGCAATAAGGCTTAACTTGGTATACCACTTTTTAACTAAGGCTTTATCATGAGATTTTTAGCAGTAGTAATGTTAGTGCTCTCATCCGTATTGATGTTCGCTCAGAATGCAAAAGAGCACACGCAAAAGGGCAGGGAACTCTACGAAAGGCGCGAATACATGGAGGCGCTCCTGAACCTGAACAAGGCCATCGAACTGGATCGAAACTACTCGCAGGCCTATTATGTCCGGGGAAATATCAAGGATGCCTTTGACGACAGGCACGGCGCGATGAAGGATTACAACCTGGCTGTTGAAAAGAACCCTAAGTTTGCGGAAGCTTTCTATGCGCGGGGCAACGTAAAGATGAAGCTTCAGGATTATTACGGTGCTATCGCTGATTATTCTTCCGCTATTTTATTAAATGAAAACTACATCGAAGCATACTTCAGCAGGGGGAAGGCAAGGCAGTATCTTCAGGCCTACGAAGACGCCATTACGGATTGCACCAAGATCATCGAGATCAACCCCGGTAACCACGACGCGTATTATATGCGGGGGATCGTGCGGCTGGAGTTCGGCGATCTGAAAAACGGATGCCTTGATCTCAGTAAAGCGGGAGAGTTGGGCGACCTGCACGCCTATGAGGCCATTAAGGAAAAGTGTAATAGCAATACCGCGGAAGCGCAGGAGTGACGGACTTTATTTCCTCGAGAGCCGGTAGAGTTTGCC
The DNA here is from genome assembly GCA_036515095.1 of Cyclobacteriaceae bacterium. Taxonomy (GTDB): domain Bacteria; phylum Bacteroidota; class Bacteroidia; order Cytophagales; family Cyclobacteriaceae; genus ZC4RG29. Next base: position 1,112 of record DATBVZ010000016.1, read on the forward strand.
GGGAAGCGATTGCACCGCGCCCCTGAATTCCAGGCTAAGCAGAATGGAAGCAAGCCTCGCCACGGGATAGCTGGATTTCCAGCTTAGTTCATCGATCACAAGGGTTCCGCCATTTTCCAACAAGGTTACCAGCACCTTTTGCTCTTCCTCCGGGTATCCATCCAGACTCAGGGACGGCTTTGCGGGAGTGGCATGCTCCTGATTCCAATTCATCATATACTCGAGGTCAGCGGAAGAGGTGATCAGGTTCGCCTTATTCGTTTTTATCAAGTGATTGCAACCGTACGAATAACTTTGGCCGATGTTGCCCGGAAAAGCGAATACATCTTTGTTATAGCTATTGGCAATCGCTGCCGTTATCAGTGCGCCCCCGGTCTCACCAGCCTCTACCACGACGAGCGCATCGGACAGTCCCGCAATGATGCGGTTACGTGCCGGGAAATTATGCCCATCCGGTTTTGTTCCCAGGGGTTGCTCACTGACTATTCCTCCGTTCGCTTCCATTTTTCTTGCCACGTCTGCATGAGCCGACGGATATATCACATCAACGCCACTTCCCAGGATCCCGATGGTGGGCAGGTTGCATTCAAGTGCCTGTTTGTGGGCAAGGATGTCGATGCCATAAGCCAGGCCACTGACGATCATGGCTTGAAGCGGTATAAGGCCGGCGACTAATTCTTCTATGCACTGCCTTCCGTAGTTTGTAGCCCTGCGGGTTCCCACAATACCTACGATCTTTTGATGATCGAGGTTCATGCTGCCTTTGACATACAGAAGGGTAGGGGCATCGTCAACTGCCCGCAGCCTATTGGGATAAACAGGATCGGTAAAGAATACCAGGTTAACGTTTTCCCGTTCGCACCTTTCCAACTCATGCTCGGCGGCCTCAAAGGCCTTTCCCGTGGCAATTAATCCTGCTGTTTTTTGACCGATACCGGGTATCCTCAGCAGCTTTCCTTTGGGTGTACGAAAGACGTTGCCGGCACTGCCGCAGTAGCTTACCAGTTGCCGGATAAGGTGATCACCCAGTCCGGGAATAAAGTGAAGCGCAAGGAGAGAGAGTCTTGACTGATCCATTTACTGCCAGGGTAGACAATGAGTGAATGAGTGAATGGGTGAATGAGTGAATGAGTGAATGAGTGAATGGGTGAATGGGTGAATGGGTGTGTAGTAATTGGATGAAGTTGAACGGGTTGAATTTGGGTAGTGCTATGAGAATCCTCAGTCTTCCGGGTTAAAATCAACACAGGATCAGTGAAGTTTTTCGCGCAGGTCGGTGAGGAACTTTCTTACATCGCGCAATGAATCGACAACCTCCATTTTATCTTTGATGGCCTGGGCGTCATGCCTCAGCATTTCCTTGGCTCCCTGAAGGGTGAAGCCTTTTACTTTTACGAGGTGATAGATCGTTCTGACATTATCAATGTCTTCCCTTGTGAACTGACGATTACCCTTGCGGTTTTTTTTCGGTTTGATAAGGTCGAATTCCGATTCCCAGAAACGAATGAGGGACGGTGCAACATTGAAGATTTCAGCTACTTCTCCGATGGAGTAGTAAAGCTTTTCTATTTCTTTTTCTTTATACGCCATGTTATTGGGCAAGATAAATAATTAAACCATTATCATCAATCTGAATTTCCGATTCAGGGAAATCTTTTTTGGTCAGATCCTTAATCACCAGTACTACCCGTTTGTCAGGATCTATCTGAACCCCCTTTTCGAAAGTCTGGAACGTAGGTATTATCTGTGCCTTCAGGAATTCTCCTGACCGGTTGGTGTACACTTTCATTATCGGAGCCAGGCCGTTGACACCCGCAATGTTAATTCCCCGGTACGTACAAAAATTTCCCATGCTGTAGGCTATGAATCGCCCGTTATAAACATCCACGGCTCGCGTGACGTGGGGACCGTGTCCGAATACAATGTCGGCGCCGGCATCAATCCAGGAGCGTGACAGTCCATAGACGTCACCCCGGTCCTCCCCGTAGAAGATCTCCTTTTGGCGCGGTACATTCTGGTATTTGGCGCCTTCGGCTCCGCCGTGAAAAGACACGATAACAACGTTGCTTATAGTGTCCAGATGCCGGATAATCGACCGGGCGTTTTCAATGTCGTTGAGGCTCAGGCACCCGCTGTTGGGCGCAAAGGCGGTAAAGCCGTACGTAATGCTGTCCCGGATAAAGAGGGTGTAAGGACGTGTGAGCTGTCCGGCGTGGGCTATACCCACCGAATCAAGTGTCCGCATAGTACTTTGCCGTCCTTCGTCGCCGAAGTCGCCGGCGTGGTTGTTTGCGAGGCTCATTATATCAAAGCCCGCACCCATCAGGTGGTTGACGTAGGAAACGGGACTCCGGAAAGCATAACAAACTTTAGGGTCTTTGCACAGCTTCACTGCTCCGCCGGAATCCAGCAATACCCCCTCGAGGTTTCCGATCGTAACGTCTGCATCGCGCAGCCATTCTTCAACGCCCCGGAAGAGAAAGTCGCCTCCATTTGGGGGAAGACGGCTGTCGTCCGGATAGTTTGTTCCCATCATAATGTCACCTACACCAATCAGTACCAGCGTATCCTTTGTCGCCCGAAACGTGCGGGTCCGGATGGCAACCGTATCGCTCCCTGGCGTCAACGAGTCGGGTGCAACAAGCATTGCATCAGGAACACGTATGGTGTCCGGCGCATGGGTTATCGAATCAGGGGAAGGGATCTGCGCGTACAGGGAAGTGCCAAGAAGAAAAAACAGCACGGAACCGAATACAATTCGCATGAGGAAGGTTCAGGTTAACAGGCTGCAAATAAAGGGAAATTTCCATCTAACCCAAGATTCAGTTAACGCGTGTTAGAAATATTGATTAATAGTGATTTATGGCAATGCAGCGTAAGGGGGAAAATACGCTAATCCAGGGGTATTGACTGCTGGCTGCCCACCTGAATAAGCTTTTCATATTCGGTGTTGCTCAGGTCGCGCTGGAAAAAATTGATTGGATTGATATGCTCTCCTTTATAGAGTACTTCATAGTGCAGGTGAGAAGAGACGGAGTGTCCGGTGCTGCCTACATAGCCGATGATCTGGCCTCGCTTTACCTTTTCGCCGGGTCGCGCATTGAAACTGTAAAGATGAGCGTAACGGGTTTCGAAGCCGTGGCCATGTTCGACAAAGATCACGTTGCCATAGGAACCGGATCTATAGGCCTTGATTATCCTGCCGTCGCCGGTGGCATAGACGGGGGTACCTTTCGAGGCAGTAAAATCCAGACCTTTATGGTCGATAACCCGGTGAAAGATGGGATGCATCCTGGGCCCGAAGGTCAGGTGCAGCCGGTCAAGTTGCCGGTTGTCGATAGGCTGTATGGCAGGGCGAGAAGCCCAAATCCGTATCTTTTCCTCCAGCAATTCCTGTATTTCTCTGAACGACTGTACTTCGATGTCCACCTGTCGCGCCAGCTTGTCCAGCCGCTTGTACCCCGAATAGATGGAGGGGAAATTTCGTATCTCGCGGAGGTCAATCTTTTCACTACCCCCAATACCGGCTTCGCGTATGGATGATTCCAGGGGCTGGGAGTCCAGGATCACCCGGTAATTGTAATCGTCCTTTTCAATCAGCTTTGACAACTCACTATTTGCCTGTGCGATTCGTTCATCAAGCACCTTCCACTCGCTCTTGTGGCGGG
>DATBVZ010000017.1:0-5072 GCA_036515095.1 Cyclobacteriaceae bacterium
GGTATGAGTATGTGTTCTGAATTCAATTCCTATTGTGGTTCGGAGGCTTTTGCTAGCTTAAAAACAAAACATGCTAACCCCGAAAAAAGTTACCGTGACAGCAGCGTTACGGTGCTTTTCGCTGTGCTGCAAGATCTACTATTGGCAGATCGATGCGTCCGGCCCGTGGCCTGGATACGGGTGAAAAGCAAGCTTGTTAGGTGAGATACCAACAGGCGTTTCTTGAAGCTTGAGAAGCTAAAACGAATACTTCAATCCTGCAGTTATCGAAGTTTTTGGGTTGAATTTTGTAAAATATTGATCCCTTGCCCCAAATCCAACATAGACTTCTTCCCTAACATCACTTAGTATATTGGACACATTAAAGTGCATAGCCAACTTTCCGTCCTGACCAAAGGATTTATTAAGATTAAAATTCAAACTATGAAAAGGTTGCGCAAATACATCCGGAAAAAGTCCGGCACCCACGATTGCCAACGTAGGTCCTTTGACATTGTAGAATAGTCCGGCATCGAAGCCCAGGTCTGAATTTTCATAGGTAAAGCCCCCATTGATAATATAGGGTGCCTGTCCGGCCATTTGTCTTGTCCTTTCAATTGACTGACCCTCTTTTTCGTAAGCCTTTCTGGAATTGTATTCCCTGTCGGTCATGTCAATTTCAGATTGAACGAATGTAAAATTCCCGGCAATGGTGAAATTGTCCAGACTCGGAGAAATAAAATCAAGGCTCTTTCTCACTTCGATCTCAGCACCAAAAAGCCGTCCGTCTCCAACATTTCGTGGTTGATATTCTGTACTGGTCTGTTGTTCAGGAATCCTGACGAGTTCAATCGGTCTGTCAAAAGTTTTGTAAAAGCCGCTTAATGAAATGAGCTGACCGCCCTCCATAAATAGCTCCCACCTGATATCAAAGTTATCAATTCTCGTTTCTGTAAGTTTTCCGTCCCAATCCGAATACCTGAATAGCCCGCCATTAAATATCCGGTTGGTTATAGGATCCAGGATCTGAGCAAAAGACAGCTCTTTGAAAGAAGGCCTTGCAATCGTCCTGGAGTATGACAATCTGAGATTCTGCTGATCATTTAAAGCATAGATAATATTAGCGGAAGGGAAGAGATCAAGAGCATCCAACACGATGTCGTTATCAAGGTTATTGCCGGTTCCAAAACTGGCATACTCCACATCTCTTCCGGTATGCCGTTGAACATATTTCTCGGCCCGTAAGCCAAGAACGGTTTTCAATCTTGAAAAAAGTGCAAATTCGTTAGAGATATAAACGCCTGTATTCTCTACAGTTGAATTGTATTCATTGGGGTTTGGAGTATTATTTCCCGAGGAGTAATATACTGTTCCATTGGGGTACAAATTTTCATCCCTCAGCACGTTGTTGGGATCAGCATCGAAGTCAGGCTGCATTCCAAAGAACTGCAAATTATAACTTAAAATTTCATAGTCCCGCTCCTTGTAAACATGGCTGACACCAAATTTCAGCTTCGCCGGTTTTCTTAAGAAGGAATATTCTCTTGTCGCATCTATTTTCCCTACGAGGTTCAACTCATCCAGATTCCGCCAGATTCTGCTGGGGTAACCGCCTGCTCCTGCGACAAATGCAGTATCGACATTGTCAATAGTAAATGCGGTTTTCCTTATATCAGGGTCACTAATGTTGGATAAGGTGGGAGAAATACGCCAATCGACTTTCCATGAACCGTCTTCATTGTAGTGTTCGCCGTTTAACAAGAGATTTGTCAACCCGCGCTGCGTATATTCCAGGTTGTCTGACGATGCAAAATACCCGGACTGGCCAACCGCAGCGCCGTCATTATCGATGAAGAATTGGCCGGCCTTACTTTCGCCGTTCTGCAGGTGCATGGCGGTGAGCATCAACTTTGTTCTTTTTGTTTTTAACGCAAGCCCGCCCAAACCTCCTAACAATACATTATTTTCACCTATTGATCCGTTTTGAATTGTTGCATAACGCAATTCATACACGCTGGGATCTATTATTCGCTGGTACTCCCCATAAACCACGTCATCGTAAAACTTCGTTGAGTTTTTGTATGTAGCGGTTACAATAAATCCTAACTTTTTGTCCCCTCTCAAAGCAATTTGGTTGGCAAATGAAAAGCCCAGACTGTAGTCCATAAAGCTGGTTCTATTTCTTGCTCCTAAAACCGGGTTAAATTTCCTTAAAAAGGTATAGACCTTATCATCCGAATCGCCACTTACCGGCGACGGAATAGTACTATTCCTGGCCTCTTCCGGCAATGCACGAGTGCCGTCATCATACCCCAGCAAATCTTTAGCGCCTCCATCATAAGTCAAGTAATCGTTATTAAAGTGCATAGCGGGGTTATATCCAACGCTGAATGAAATGTCAGCTATTTTTTCATCCGGAAAATCTTTGGTTTCAATATTTACAACTCCCCCGGTAAAATCGGCAGGCATTTCCGCAACCGAAGATTTCATAACCAGCATATTGTCGATCAGGCTGGTAGGAAAAATATCCATTTGCAAACTGTTCCTATCGGGATCGAGCCCTGGAATATCTACGTTGTTCAGGGTAGTTTTGGAATAACGGTCGCCCAATCCCCTTACATAAACATACTTACCATCTTCCACAGACACGCCGGTAACTCTCCTGGCAGCGTCGGCCGCATCCGAATCTCCAATCTTTCTGAAATTAGCAGCGGATATACCATCAAGGAGGTTTGCTGATTTCCTTTTGACAGTCAGCAAAGCCGCTTCAGAGTTGCGAATCATATGTGCTGTAACCAATACAGCCTCCAGCTGCGCCACCGACTCTTTTAGTCTAATCCCTTCCAAAAGGGTTACCTCCCCGGCCTTTACAAGAACCCCGGTGATTATTATGTCTTCAAAAGAAACAAATGAAACCTTCAAGTCGTATGCGCCGGGCGAAGCACCAATTTCAAACTTTCCATCAAAATCCGTACTCGTTCCGTTCGTCGTTCCGGCTATAACCACCGTGGCACCAATCAATGACTCCCCGCTTGCATTATCTATTACCTGCCCACGAATTGTTCCGGACTGGGAATAACCATTAATGGAAAAAATAAGAAAGAAGAATACCGGTAACAGGCAAGTTCTTAACGACGTCAGCATAGTCAATCGGTTAAATTGTTATCGCAAAATTAGTAAAGAGCGTCACGTGATTGCATTATGCTTTCGTTATGCCAAGATTACGTCAATGTTACCGCTCAGGAATGGCGCATTACCTGAAAGAAGGCGGCGATCAAAACACAAAAAAACCGCAGTACAATTCTGCGGTTCTTTAGTTAAAAAATTGCCTGATGAAATTGCGCGATCAAAAGCCATCCAACGCACCAGCCTGGGCTGCCCAGGTCCATCCGAATACACTGCCAGTTGCGCCAACGGTGGGTGTTGCAACAGCAGATACTCCGGATAGTGCAACGCCATCCTGGATAAAATCCGCCAGAACAAAACTATCCGGTAGTTCTATCTCAACACTTGTGAACGGGCAGCCATCGTCATTGCAAGTTCCTGCAAAGGCACCCTGTTCCGGTTCTATAAAGCCAATAACCTGACCGTCCACCAATCCGGTGAAGAAAAGGTTTTCCAAATTAACGATCGAAGCCGGGTCCAGGTCGATAAGCGCTCCGGATGTCAGATCCCCTGAGGCCACTATCGTTCCGTTTTTAAGGGTATGTCCTGCTTTGAAGGCGCCCTCAGGCCCGTCTAATTCGAAACATGAACCATCCGGAGAGACTACGAAAAAGTTATCCAGCGTACCTGACCATGACTGATCCGTATCGATTCCATCGTCTCCAACGTTCCATACAACGACGTTTGTAACATTAACGGTTCCTCCGAACCATTCTATTCCATCATCCTGGTTGGACACCACCTCAATATGGTCAATGGTTGTTCCTGATCCAACGCCGCCTAATGACAGGCCGTTTATTTCGTTTCCGGCACCAATGTCAGCGCCTCCATGCCTGATGGAAATATATTTCAGAACGCCTGAGTTGTCATCGTCTGCAGTACCTCCATACAACCCATTTGCATCACTGGTGGGGATGCCTTCAATCTGCACTTCCGCAGCCGAAGCAGAAATTGTAGCTTTGCCCAGCACAAGTAATCCGCCCCAGAGTCCATTGGTAACGGGATCCAGGTTCGGGCTTGAAAAGTCTCCTGCGGCGATATCCTCTGGAGTAATTTCATCCGAGATCGATGTAAAAATGATCGGCAATTCAGCCGTTCCTTCTGCCGTCAGCTTTCCGCCCCTGGCTATCAGAAGGGCAGTGGCGTTGGCACCGGTGCCGGCCTGGCCCTTTACAAGTGTGCCTGGTTCAATCGTGAGGGTTACGCCATCCACGACAGCAATTCTGCCCGCCAGAATGTAGGTCTTCCCGGTTTCCCAGGTCGCATCGGCAGTTACATTAGAAGAAACAATAATTTCAGTTGGCTCAACGGCCTTATTCACAACCCCGGTCTGGGTCGCTGTCTTATTATTTGCGTCGGTTACTGTAATAGTTACCGAACCTGCGCCCGCTGTCGCGTCAGCAGTGTAAGTCACCACCACATTTCCCGATGTGGCACCGACTGATGGCTCGGATTTTTTTTCTGTTGTTCCACCTGTACCGGACACAGCAACTGATTGGTAACCCCCGGGCACGGTTACTGCAAATGTGACATCGGCGGCCGCGTCAACCTGCACGTTCGTAACAGCGGGTGCTGTAATCGTTGGGGCATCAGGGGTTGAACTGCTATCATCGTCACATGCCCAGAACGAGGTCATGAGGGCTGGGATAGCTAAGATTGATAAGAATTTTTTCATGCGTTAAAATTTTGTTTGGGTTCCTTAGATCACGCTGCAAGGTGGTCATCTAATGTTAAACCAATTACATGCCCGCTTTACCAAATTGTTAAGGAGCGTTAAGAATAGCTTAAGGAATTGTTAACCATGCTGGCTGGATGAACACCTCGCAATGGCTCAAGCATGTGATGCAAGAAGGCAAAGTACGCTTTCGGCGATGTTAAGAAAGCATTATGCGCAATACTAAAATCCCAAAGCGGCAGCTTATCGACGA
>DATBVZ010000018.1:0-7598 GCA_036515095.1 Cyclobacteriaceae bacterium
AAATACAGGAAGATGCCCCGAAGAAGCGCCATGAGCAAAATCAAGACCGCGTAGATGAGGATCGAGAATGCGAATGCGCTGAAGAAATCCTCCTGAAGTGCCAATGATCCGAACGAGCCATAGAGGTTTATGTTGTCCACCACCAGATCAATGGAGTGGCGTACCAGGGGGCCGGGAATAATGTGAAAGACATTGGATATAATGGTGAAAACGGTACCCAAAATCAGGTGCCATTTGTACTTGAGGAGGTATTTATTGAGGTATTTTAATTCCTTCATGCGTTGCCCGATCGCCAACTTGAATTAGAACGAAATCCGGATCGTATGGTTCGATCGGGTTCCTGAGCTGATTTGCAAACTTATTGAATATTATGCACCAACGCGGATTCCGCGAAAGAATTTGCGGACGTTCGCGTGTAAGTCAACGGTACAATGAAACTTTTTGTTTTTAGAGGATATTCTTTGAGTTCAAGGAATTGATGGGTTATTTTTGCTGTGAATCGTTCTTTGATCCGCTATGCTCAACAGGAGAAATCTTCGAATTAAGGTGATGCAAAGTTTGTTTGCCCTTCAGCAGTCCCGGGAGGCAAATTATCAACTGGCATTTGAATTTGTTCGGAACAGGTTTACTCCTGATCTCAATTCGATGGAAGTTCAGGACAAAGAACTTCTGGCAAGGAGAAGTCTGCTGGCACAGAAGGCGCTGGAGGAAGCTTTTGAAAATGGTCGGAGCGTCCCGCCTCTTGATGACGAAGCCGTCGCAGCGGCGGTGAAGGAAGCGTTGGCCAGGCACGAGGATCAATGCAAACGGGACAGGGATTCCCTTCGCCGCACCACCATCACAGAGACTGAACAAATATACGACCATTATATTGCCGTATTGAGCCTGGCCTGCGTCTTTGCCGATATTGCGCGTTCCGATAAGAAAATCCAGCATACCAATTTTCTGCAAAATTCCTGGATCAGGGCCCTTCAGCGCAGTGCGTCGTTGAAGGAACAAAGCCGGCGATTGAACAAACCCTGGGATAGCCGCATGACGGAGGTGAGGACGTGGTTCCGGGATATCATCAGGCAGGACGCTGAATACCAGGCCTACCTTGACCGGAAGGATCCATCATTTGGCGATCAGAAGAAATTTGCCAATCACTTTCTGAGGAAGGTATTGTTGGGCAAGAATGCAATAAGCGATTACTTCGAGGAGGAGGCCCTTCGCTGGGCGGAGGACAAAGAGATAGTAAGGGGACTAATAGAAAAAACGGTCAAGTCTTTTGATCCTGCCAAACAGCAGGAGATCTCCCTTCACGCTTTATCCCTCAATTGGGAGGAAGACAAGGAGTTTGTGGAGCGGCTCTACGATGAGGCGGCTGACCTGGAAAAGCAGTACGCGGATCTCATCGCCAATAATACCAGAAACTGGGAAGTTGACCGGCTTCCGCTAACGGATAAGGTAATTCTTGAGATGGCAATAGCGGAGATGTTGATTTTCCCGAATATTCCTGTAAAAGTTTCCATAAACGAATACATCGAGCTCGCCAAGAACTACAGTACGCCCAAGAGCCGCCAGTTTATCAATGGCATCCTGGACGTAATTGCCAGGGAATTGAACGAGTCAGGGGCAGTGAAAAAGAGCGGGCGGGGGCTTATGGACAATAAGTAAATGCCGTTCGTCTTTGAAAACGGCAGCGTTTGGCAATCAACTTGTTAAAATATCCCAAAATCTTGATTTTGCGCTTTATCGCGTGTTAACTTTGTAAGTTATGAGCAAAAAGAGTGGAAATACACTGTTGGCTTTTCTGGTTGGTGCAGCTACCGGGGCATTACTGGGTATACTTTTCGCGCCGGATAAGGGCTCCAATACCCGGGAAAAGCTCTCCTATCAGCTGGACAAGTACCGCAAAATGCTGGAAGAGCTAATTGATGACTTTGTATCAGGCAGGGAAACCCCACTGACATCGGAGGCTAAATCACAGGGCCAGAAAGTGGTGGATGAGGCTAAGAACAAAGCGGAACGGCTGTTGGAAGATGTTGACGACCTGTTGGAACAAATCAAGGGAAAAAAGAATTAGCATAGAAACCGTTTACTGAAGCACAAACTGGAATGAATATGAAAAACCTTATCAGAATCATTATGTTGTTGTCCCTTACCCTCGTGGTGATGGTGGGCTGCAGAGACAAGGATGCGGAAAAGCGAATAGCACAACTTGAAAGCCGGATCGCTGAGCTGGAAGGTAAAGGTACGGCCGCCCCGGCCGCCACACCGGCTGCATCGGCAGTTCCGGAGACCAAACCGGAGGGGCCGCTTGCTGTCATGGAGTTTACAACACTGGAACACGACTTTGGGACGATAAGCGAAGGTGATGTGGTGGAGTATACCTATAAGTTCACGAACACGGGAGAAGCACCACTGATCATTCAGAATGCCCAGGGGTCGTGCGGCTGTACTGTTCCGGACTGGACCAAAAAACCCATCGCCGTCGGGGAGGAAGGTTATGTTACGGCAAAATTTGATTCCAAAGGCAAGCCTAATATTCAAAACAAGACCGTGACCGTAACGGCCAACACCTGGCCCAAGCAAACGGTATTGCGCTTTAAGGCAATGGTGACCCCCAGTACGGCTTCCCGGTAAGCCCGTTGGAAAAATTATCAGAGTCCCGGTTGATCCCACCGGGACTTTTTTATTTACACCAATCCCGGCGACAGCTTACTTTTTTACTCCGTCACGGACAATATTTCACTGCCGTATTCGGCCAAATGCTGTAACTTAGCATTTCGTAAAAACCAGAATATGCACACAATACTAGTACAGGCGCAAGCTCCGGGAGGTCAGTGGACCCAATTGCTTTTCTTTGGCGGGATCATCCTGGTTTTCTATTTTTTCATGATCCGGCCCCAGCAAAAGAAAGCCAAGGACCAGAAGAAATTTATTGAAGAGGTTAAAAAGGGGGATTATGTAGTCACCATTGGCGGGATGCACGGCCATATCGTCGAGCTTGAGGGCGATACATTTATCCTCGAAGTTGAAAAAGGCGGACGTATCCGGCTGAACAAAGCGGCTATATCCATGGAAGCGACCAGGGCAGCAAAGCGATAGTGACCGGCTGCCCGATTGCCCGCCTGCGCGATTAATATGGTGTTACTTGTTTATGGTACAGGTGTGCTACTAGTATGAGGCTTCTCAATTCCATATTCAGACTGCTGCATGTCAACAAAAAGAATTGGAAGGCAATTGTACTGTGCATTCTTGCCGCTACGATATTCTGGTTCCTCAATTCGTTGAATGAAAACTATACCGCTAACGTTAGCTTTCCACTGAAGTTCGATTTCGATGCAGCATATTATATGCCCGTCGAGCCCCTTCCGGATGAGCTCAGCATCAACGTTACGGGAATGGGTTGGGACCTTTTTCGAAGGAGCGCGGGACTCAGGGTCTCGCCTTTGGTGATCCCCCTTGAACGGCCAGCCTCAGTTAAAAAAATAGTCGGGAGTACTTTGCCGGCGCTGTTCTCCGGACAGTTGGAGGGACTTCAGCTCAATTTTGTCTTGAGCGATACGGTCTATGTCAATATTGAACCTAAGGCCAGGCGCTGGGTATCGCTTCGCATTGATTCAATTGAGCAATATATCCGGCAGGGGTATGGCATTACCGGACCGGTTTCGGTAATCCCCGATTCAGTCCTTGTCGAAGGGCCGGTTGGAATGGTTGCCGACCTCTCTGAACCCGTTAGCGTGAAGCTGAACACGGCTAACATTGACGATGATTTTGAAGACGAAATTGATCCTTCATTTTCAACGCCCCTGATCACCGCCTCACCGTCACAGGTGAGTATAAGCTTCCCGGTGGAGGAATTTGTGGAACTTACGGATTCGATACACCTGGAACTTGTTAATCTGCCGTCCAGCGCACAGCCTGAAATGCAGATTGAGAAATTGCCGGTTACCCTCAGCATTCCGCGAAGCAGAGCTTCCGGTATTGCGTGGGATTCGATCAGGGCCGTGGTGGACCTGAGTGGATTTGAAAGGGGAAACATCAAAACACAACCGCGGGTGTCTGGTCTCCCGCCGGAGGCGGAGCTGGTGGCGATAGACAGTATACAAATCACGTATTGAAATGATGCCGATGCAAATTGGGCTGACAGGAGGGATTGGAGCCGGGAAGAGCCTGGTTGGCCGTATATTTCAGACACTCGGCATTCCCCTTTACAATGCAGACAGCCGGGCGAAATATGTAATGACCACCGATGGAATACTCATATCAAACATCAAGAAAGAATTCGGAGAATTGTCATTCCACCCGGATGGCTCATTAAACCGACGCTTCCTGAGTGAGCAGGTTTTTCATGACAAAGAACGACTTGAGGTATTGAACAAACTGGTTCACCCTCGTGTTCTGAAAGATTACCAGGAATGGGTAAGTGAGCATGTGCAATATGAATACGTCATCAAGGAAGCAGCGCTGTTATTTGAATCGGGATCATACAAGCTACTCGACAATGTGATACTGGTTGTCGCCCCCGAAGCAATCCGGATCGAACGAGTGGTTCAGCGGGACAAGGGAAGATCGCGCGATCAGATACGGCAAATTATGGCGCAGCAGTTGAGTGACGAGGAAAAAATGAAGCTGGCGGACGCAGTTATTTGGAATGATGAATCAAGGTTGGTGATACCGCAGGTGCTGGAACTTCACGAACAGTACAGCATGAGGGGAAAGCATCAGGTGTCATCCTGATGTTCGGCAATTTCAACAGTGTATTCGCCTCCTGGAGGAACAGATCATATGGGTAAGATTTCTTTGATTTCATTGTTTTTTTCATCCTTGCTTTTTTTGGCTTGCAGTTCGAAGAAGGATGGCGTGGCAACCGGTGTGCGTCAGCGGGGACCTATCCTGGCTGATGGCTTTCTTGTTCAGCCCCGAACCGTCAGTGAAAATGTAGAGGTGCCGGGAACGTTACACCCTGAGGAGGAAACAGAGCTGCGGGCGGAAGTTAGCGGACGTGTTGTTAAACTGGATATCCCGGAAGGCCGGGTGGTACCAAAAGGTAAACTTCTCGTCAAGCTGTTCGATGGCGACCTCCAGGCGCAACTTCGAAAACTTGGTGTTCAGCTGCAGATAGCAGAAAAATCGGAAGAACGGCAAAGTGAACTGCTAAAGATCAATGGCATTAGCCAACAGGACTACGATCTGGCTGCGCTGAATGTTGATAATTTGAAGGCCGATATCGAGGCCACACAGATAGCAATCTCCAAAACAGAAATACGTGCACCTTATGGGGGCAAACTTGGACTGCGTCATTTGAGCCTGGGGTCCTACGTTTCTCCCAATGACATCATTACCAGCATCCGGCAGGTCAACCGGCTCAAGCTGGAGTTTGCAATACCCGAAAAATACGCCAAGAACATCGCAGCAGGAGACAAGGTGATGTTCAGGGTTGACGGCGGGGAGCAGTATCACCAGGCAACCGTTATCGCTACTGAAAATAGCGTTGATGAAACTACAAGGACGCTGATGGTGCGGGCGCTGGTCTCCGAATTGCACAAGGAACTCGTGCCGGGGGTGTTTGCCAAGGTAAACCTTCAACTGGGTCAGAGCGACAATGCCCTGATGATCCCGACACAGGCAGTTATTCCTCAGGCAAGGAATAAGCAGGTTATTGTGTACAGCAGGGATAGTGTGCAATTTAAGGTGGTAGAGACCGGCATACGGGATTCCGTCTACGTTCAGATCATCAGCGGACTTCAGGCGGGAGATACGGTTATCATTAGCGGGTTGATGGCTATTCGCCCGGCTTCGACGGTAAGACTGGATAAGATCCATCGGTACCAGTGAGAGAATTAAGACAAACGCAGGACAGTTAGATAATCAACTGTATGAATATTTCAGAATTGAGTTTAAGAAGGCCTGTTATGGCGATGGTCATGAGCATCATCCTGGTGATCTTCGGCGTTATCGGCTTCACGCGACTCGGCGTTCGCGACTATCCGGTAATTGACCCGCCCAGCATAAGCGTGCGCACTTCCTATTCGGGGGCGAATGCCGATATTGTCGAATCCCAGATAACGGAGCCTCTTGAAAAAATAATCAACGGCATTGCCGGGATACGGAATATTTCGTCCGCCTCCAGCGTAGGTGTGAGTTCCATTGATATCGAGTTTGAACTTGGCGTAGACCTGGAAGCGGCTGCCAACGATGTTCGCGACAAAGTCTCCCAGGCAGGTCGTAGCCTGCCTCAGGACCTGACCAGTCCGCCCGTGGTATCAAAAGCAAATGCGAATCGCGATGCCATCATCTCAATGACGGTACAAAGCAACACGAAGAATCCGCTCGAGCTGACTGAGTATGCCAACAATAACCTCGTAGAAAGGTTGCAAACCATCCAGGGCGTAAGCAGCATTCAGGTATGGGGTGAGCGAAAATACGCCATGCGGATCTGGCTTGATCCCGGCAAACTGAGTGCCTATGGCCTGACCGCGCTGGACATCCAGGATGCCCTGAACCGTGAGAATGTAGAGCTGCCTTCCGGCAAAATAGCCGGTAATTCCACGGAACTTACGGTCCGCACCTTCGGCCGGCTTTTCACCGAAGATGAATTCAACAATGTCATTATCCGGTCAGGACCAGGCGGGGATGTACGACTCAAGGATGTGGGGCAGGCTCTGCTGGGACCCGAAAATGAAGAAACGGTGCTGCGCGAGAGCAACGTTACCATGGTGGGACTTGCCATCGTTCCACTGCCGGGTGCCAATTTTGTTGCTATTGCCGATGAGTTTTATAAGCGCCTGGAACGGATCAGGAATGAAGTTCCCGAGGATATTAAACTGAACATCGCAATGGACCAGACGGTTTTCATCACGCGTTCCATCAGCGAAGTTCAGGAGACACTGGCTATTGCGATAATTCTTGTGGTCCTGGTGGTTTATTTTTTCTTCCGCGACTCGCTGATCGCAATACGGCCGCTGATAGACATCCCGGTTTCGCTGATTTCAACTTTTTTCATCATGTACTTCAGCGGGTTCTCCATCAACGTACTGACCATGCTGGGGATAGTGCTTGCAACGGGCCTGGTTGTGGATGATGGAATTGTGGTTACGGAAAACATATACAAGAAACTCGAGCAGGGGATGAACAAGTACAAAGCGGCCGTGGAAGGATCGAAGGAAATTTTCTTCGCCGTGGTTTCCACTTCCATTACGCTGGCGATTGTCTTCCTGCCCATTCTTTTCCTGCAGGGATTTGTCGGAAGACTCTTTCGAGAATTTGGGGTCGTCATTGCCGGCGCAGTATTGATCAGCGCATTTGTCTCACTGACACTCACGCCGGTTCTTAGCGTTAAACTCACGCGCGACGACCGGAGGCATTCCTGGTTTTATAATGTAACGGAGCCTTTCTTTTCAGGAATGGAAAATGGCTACCGGCGCCTTCTTGCATCATTCATGAAGGTGCGCTGGGTTGCCTTTATAATCATTGCCGTTTGCCTGGTGCTTGCGGGATGGATCGGCATGAACATGCAATCGGAGCTGGCGCCCATGGAAGACAGGAGCCAGTTCCGTCTTAGCATGTCGGCGCCTGAAGGAACTTCATACGATTACATGGACAACTACGTA
>DATBVZ010000019.1:0-2552 GCA_036515095.1 Cyclobacteriaceae bacterium
TCCGCCAATCTTTGTGGTCTTCTTCTTCGGTATCTTTATGAGGCGGCTCAACAGCAAAGGCTGTCTTGCCTCTCTGCTGGTGGGATTCTTTATGGGACTTTTCAGACTTGCCGTAGACACACCGGTGAAGTTGCTGGAAAACTTCTCGTACGACAAGGGGTCCTTCGTCTGGATCATAAACAATATCTTCTTTCAATACTATAGCCTTTTGATCACGCTTGTCTGTATCGCCGTATTTATTGGTGTAAGCTACTCATCGGCCGCGCCATCCTATGAAAAGATTTCCGGCCTTACATTCTCCACCATGACCGAGGATGACCGCAGGAAGACCAGGGCAAGTTGGGAAGCAAAAGATGTCGTTTCATCAGTTGTTCTCCTGTTGCTGATACTCATTGCTTATTTGTATTTCACAGGGTGATCGCATTGCAGAAGCCAGTGACTCGTGAAACACGGGCAGGTGACTGACGCAGTGAGCCTGGCGTTCATTTGTCCATGGATGCCAGGGATGCGGAAAATCAAACAAAAGTTGACTATCATGGGATTGGAGCGCTATCAAAAATCAGATCGTTTTCTGGTTGCAGCTGACTGCATAATATTTGGATTTGACGGGAAAGAGATGAAGGTGCTCCTCATCAAAAGAAGCTTCGAGCCGGCAGCCGGACGCTGGTCGCTTATGGGCGGTTTTGTGAATGCCAACGAGAGCGTTAATGAGGCTGCATCCAGAATACTCCTCAGACTAACCGGTTTGACCAATATATACATGGAGCAACTCAATTGCTTTGGTGATGTCGACCGGGACCCGGCCGGGAGGGTAGTCTCCGTTGCGTACTTTGCCCTGATCAACATTGCCGACTATAGCCGACAACTCAATTTTGAACACGAGCCCAGGTGGTTTCCACTGAATGACCTGCCTGATCTCATCTTTGATCATGCCGACATGGTACGCCTTGCCAGGGAGCGCTTACAGCAAAAAGTGGACAATCATCCCATCGGATTTGCTTTGCTTCCCAAACGCTTTACCCTGCCGCAGCTTCAGAACCTTTACGAAGCCATATACGAATCTCCCATAGACCGAAGGAATTTCAGCCGTAAGGTTCTTTCACTGGGTATTCTAAAGAAGCTTGACGAGAAAGAAAAGGGAACTTCAAAGAAGGGAGCCTACCTGTATGTCTTTGACCGGAAAAAATATGAAAAACTCGATCACGAAGGATTGAAGTTTGTCTGATCAATCATCTTCCCGATCGGTGACTTCCAGGATCATGCTTGTTGTACCTGGCATTCCGGTTTTGGTAAGGCCCTGGACGGAGATCAGGTATTTGCCCGGCAGATCCCCCGAATAGAAGGTCAGCGTTGTATCCCCGTCTTCGCCCGTTTGCACATCGGGCGCCCAATACAGCAATGTCCGGAAATCCGGGATCCTGCTTTCTACCTGTTGTTGTACTTCGTAGACAGGGGAATAGAATTCGCGCTGCCGGTTCATGCCATCGTATCTTGTCACCAGCGCGCGCTCATCCAGTGGAAAATCGGGAAGATTTCCGGCGTACGTCAAGAAGCTCGCAATGCCGGAAAACGACAACTTGCCGTAATAATAGCGGTTGGCGACAACGTCCAGCCGCCATACTTTCAGGGGGTCATAGGCCATTACCGCATTGATATCAAATACCGGCACACCATCCAGCAAAACCAGCGGATTTTCCGTGAACAACTCATTTGTCTTCTTGTTCACCGTCCTAAAATAAAAGTCCTGTTTTCGCTTGCGAACCATGACTGCCGCGACATACTCCCGCATGACTTCTTCCATGACGCCGAAGCGGGTAAAGTCGTCCAGGTAATAGCGCTGGTCGGGAGTTCTGTAAAAGGCAAGCGTATCTACGTCAAGGGACTTAGGCCGGTTCTTCTGTTCCTCCAGATAAGCATTCTCCACCTGCATGCTGATACTCCTGGACAATAAGGTAGACTGTATTCGTTTATCCAGGTTCATGTCCTGAACAAGGATTCTGTCACTGAATTCTTCAGAAAACGGATTAGCGGGAATAATACGGTATGTCGAGTCGCGGGTCCAGTTGGTTTGCAGGATCATACTCCCCCGCCCGTAAAAATCCGCCAACTCAAAGATCAATTCACCATTCGCTTTGCTTTTTGTTCCTGTAAAGTGAAACCGCTTTCCGGGAACGGACAGGTAAACGGGTATTCCCGATGCCGGTTGTCCGTCTGTCGCATTCACGAGCCTGCCCGTGATCAGGTGCCCCCGGTATTCCGGCTCCAGTAAAGGCTTTTCCGGACTGCCAAGCACGTCCGTCCATGCGAACCTTCTCCAACCGTGAGTCAGCATAAGGTTGTCGGCGCACACCGCTGCATCGCCGGCTCCGCTAAAGTAGTACGAAGGGGACTCAATGGCACCGGGAAGGTCACCACTAAGAAGCAAATAGTTTACGATATCCTGATCTTCCTTGTGCTGCAGGGAGTCCAGCCGGAACACCGCCACAGAGAGGTTGGCAGATACCGGTACTCCGCGGTCATCTGCTGTTGCAAGGCTCAATGCGATCTTACTT
>DATBVZ010000020.1:0-13627 GCA_036515095.1 Cyclobacteriaceae bacterium
CGTTGTTACCAAGCCGTTCCGTGACAGCTGAATTTCGCTACCCGTATTCATCAGCATAAAGCAGCCTGTGCCGTACGTATTCTTTACCATCCCGGGCTCAAAGCATGCCTGACCAAACAGTGCGGCATGCTGGTCACCCGCCACGCCGGCAATTGGCACGTTGTCCTGGCCTGTTTTCCAATGACCAAAATCCGCTGCCGAAGGCAGTACGGACGGCAGCATGGACTCCGGGATGCCCAATTCCCCCAGCAGCTTCTTGTCCCATTGAAGACTTCGGATATTATAGAGCATCGTACGTGAGGCATTGGTGTAATCGGTTACATGCGATGTGCCTCCGGTGAGATTCCAGATAAGCCAGGAATCTACGGTACCAAATGCCAGTTCGCCTTTATCGGCACGTTGACGTACACCCTGAATATTGTCCAGTATCCATTTGATCTTGGTGGCGGAGAAGTAGGAATCAATTACCAGCCCTGTATTTTCCCTGACATACGATTCCAGCCCGCGGCGCTTAAGATCCTCACATATGGCGGCTGTTCGTTTATCCTGCCAGACAATGGCATTGTAAACCGGCTGGCCACTGTTCCTGTCCCACACCACCGTGGTTTCGCGTTGATTGGTGATCCCTATGGCGTGGATTGCTGACAGCCTGACGCCGTGGTCCTGAATCACCTTGCCCAGCACGGCGGTCTGCGTATTCAAAATTTCGTTGGGGTCATGTTCAACCCAACCCGGACGGGGAAAAATCTGGCGAAATTCCTGCTGGGCAATCGCCTTTATCCGACATTTTTCATCAAAGAGAACAGCCCGTGAACTCGTCGTACCCTGATCAAGCGAAATTACATAACTCATGAACGAATGGTAAACTAGTAGAAGATCATCCGGAAAAGCCCGGCACCGATAAGCCCGCCCGCAACCGGACCGGCTACAGGGATCCATGCATACGACCAGTCTGAGGTTCCCTTTCCGGGGACCGGCAGGAATGCATGTGCCATTCTGGGTCCGAGATCGCGGGCCGGATTGATGGCAAAACCGGTCGTGCCTCCAAGGCCCATGCCTATGGCAGTAACCAGCGCACCTACAACAATCGGGTTGAGGCCATCCGTAAATTTATTCGCTCCGATAAATAACACGCCCAGAACAAGCATGGCGGTGGCAATGACTTCGCTAAAGAAGTTACTCCCCCTTGACCGGAGTGCCGGTCCTGTACAGAAGACGGCCAGTTTTGCGGCCGGGTCTTCCGTTTTACTCCAATGAGGAAGATAGTGAACCCAAACGAGCACTGCTCCCGCAGTGGCGCCGGCCAGCTGCGACAAACAGTAACCCGGAACCAATGCCCATTCAAAATCTCCTGCCATGGCCAGACCGATGGTCACTGCCGGATTGATATGGGCACCGCTGAATTGACCCACCGCATAAATGGCCATAGTTACTGCTAGTCCCCAGCCCACAGTTATTGCGAGCCAGCCGGCATTTTCTGCCTTGGAATGCTTAAGCAGTACACCGGCGACCGTTCCATCGCCGATCAGAATCAGCAAAAGGGTGCCAAGAAATTCTCCAAGGTAGGGTGACATAGGAAGGGTGGCAAGATTATGGACACTATGAAAAAGAAGATTGCTATTCTACTTCGCGTCGGCAAGTGCATCATCGCGCGTTCTTATTTTGCTGACGACCAGCTGGCCTATTTTTACCCCTATTTCCAAACCTATTTCGCAAGCAGGCCGGTAATGGATCCCCCCGTAAAGCCTGCTTATGGTTGCCTCCGCTGCGGCCTCCTTAAATGAGCCGAAGCTCCGGGGGGGCATGCCGAACTCCAGTTCTGTAGAATCGGTGAAAGTAAAATTGTCGCCAAAAAGGTCGGTGAGCACAACGGCCGCGGCATTTGAAATCATGCTATGGCCGCTGGTATACTCGGGAAATGGAGGCGTCTGGAGCAGTG
The DNA here is from genome assembly GCA_036515095.1 of Cyclobacteriaceae bacterium. Classification (GTDB taxonomy): domain Bacteria; phylum Bacteroidota; class Bacteroidia; order Cytophagales; family Cyclobacteriaceae; genus ZC4RG29. The sequence goes on from DATBVZ010000020.1 coordinate 1,940, forward strand.
GGGTCCAGTTCTCGTCAATATGCTGATTGATGTAGGTTTCCGGCCTGACCAGGTTGCTTCTGTATTTTTCGTCCCAGCAACTTACAAACGCATCCATCAGGGCGATGGCAACCTTGGCGTATGCTTCCGCCGACTCAGCCATATTCTTTTTTTCCATTTTGCAGGCCAGTGTAGTGATACCCAGCCAATGGCCACCCGGCGAAATCTTCTTTGTGGCGAACATCACATGACCCTTGACATTCATTACGAACGGGTTGCAGTCCCAGAATCTGGCGATTTCACGCTGCTCTTCCGTCAGTTCCACGCCAACTTCATAAACTTCAACCGCCTCCTTATAGAATGGGCTTTCTTCCTCCTCGGAGAACGCCGTAGGGGGTGACGGCCTGAACTGGCCCGCCGAATCAAGGGCAAATGACCTGACCTTATTCCAGTGTGGTTCAACGCCATCCATATAGGCCGGGGGTGTCGGCTTCCAGGTCGCAGGATCGTTGTCGACCGTATATTTCGGAAATGACCGTGTCTGCTTGTAGTTGTCGCTGGCTGACCAGGCCATTATGTGCTGGGCGATGGCATTTCCATAATCAACAGAGCGTTGAAATACCTCCTCAGGCATTCCGGTGGCCCGGTACTCGTTCATAAGCTTCTTATGAAAAGCGTCCATTTTGTCTTCTGAGAATACCAATGCCCGGCCCACGGTTAAGGCAGCCTGGACTGAAGCAAGCTGAAATGAGTACTCTACACCCTCTTCGGGCCGGGGAACTGGCTCCAGGCCGTTTACCTGCCCCGCCATACTCTTAAATGTCGGATTTCCCTGAATAGCAGCCTCATACGCAGCAATACTCGTGTAACCGTATACGCGACTAGCCACTGGGGGTGAGAAAATGTCGTGAACGATCACATCGGTGACCTGCTTCATTGCCCGGTGCAGAAATTCAGGATTGTCAGCCTCTGATCTCCAACCCTCATTTACGGGACTGCTGCACCCGGCTAGTATTACACCAAGAAGCAGCGGTTTAAACAACAATTCTTTCATGGAAACTGGATCATTTACAACGTTTCCAAAAGTAATAACTTACACAATAAGCGCATATGATTTGAGCAACTATTACCTCAATCCAGGCCACAAATTCTACGGCGTTCAATCGTTACCGGCATTCTCTTGCCCGACTATCGGTGGCGAGTCTTGTAATTAATCATGCGTCAAACTGCCCTTCGGTATCCCGTACAGCTGCTTTCCGGAGAAGTTGAAACAAGCACTTTCTGTGCGTGGGCATGTGCTCCCGCGCAGCCTGAATTTTTGAAGTCACAACACTTGCTCTTTACTACTGACTGAATGTTCGCGACAGCTGTGAGGTACTCAGCGAATGTTGGGTCCATACGGGTTTTTTGAGTATGTTTCAACGAATTTGCTTACTTTACGGAGTGGCCGCCCTGCATAGCCGGTTGAAACCGGCTGTGTTGAATCACGTTGTATTCGTGACGGCATGCGGTGCCCTTACGCGTAAAGAAAGAATCAGAGCCAGCACACTTTTAATTTAACTATGAAATACAACCAGGTAACCATCAAGGATATTGCACGCGAGTTGGGAATTTCGCCATCAACGGTATCGCGTGCATTGAAAGACCACCCCGACATCAGCCCGGAAACAAAACGAGCCGTCAACGAACTGGCTGAGCGACTGAACTATCAACCGAACATAGTAGCCCTTAGTCTAAGGCAAAGCAAAACAAATACCCTCGGCGTAATTATTCCCGAGATCGTTCACTTTTTCTTTTCCACCGTGATCAGCGGAATCGAGGATGTTGCCTACAGCGCCGGTTACAATGTGATTCTTACGCAATCCAATGAATCGTCACAGCGCGAAATCACGGACATGAAGGCGTTGTTCAACAGCCGCGTAGACGGCATGCTGTTGTCCCTTTCCCGGGAAACAACCAACTTTGATCACATCGATTCCATGATGACCAAGGGTGTTCCGATGGTCTTCTTCGACCGGGTATACGACCATCCCGGGACCAGTAAGGTTATTGTCGATGACAGAAGCGGAGCGCACGAAGCAACCCTTCATCTCATCGACCAGGGATGCACGCGCATTGCCCACATTGAAGGATCTCCCAATCTTGAAATTACCAAGCAGCGGCTTGAAGGGTACATGGACGCCCTGAAAGAAAGAGGTCTCCCTGTCGATAAAAGTCTAATCATACCCTGCCCTGACGCAAGCATTGACGCCGGCAAAAAGTCTACCGAAAAATTGCTGACTATGTCGCCGCTTCCGGACGGGATCTTCGCCACCAATGACCCGGTGGCCATGGGCGCCATGCAGGCAATTCGCAACAAAGGATTGTCCATACCAAAAGATATCGCTGTGGTTGGATTCAGCAACTGGCTCTTCAGTTCGATGATGGACCCTCCCCTGTCTTCGGTGGATCAACCCGGATTTGAAATGGGCCAGGAAGCCACCAAGATGCTTATCAATCAGATCGAAACCAGATCAAAAGACGATGCCGAGCCGAAGCCCGAGACCAAGATCCTGAAGACCAAGCTCATCATCAGGGAGTCCTCATTGAAAAAAAACAAGGCAAAATAACCAGCCTTCATTCCGTAGCGATCACCTAAATCGATTTCGTTAGACTGGCAATCCAGCCGGGTTTTTGGCGCGCCCAATTTAGTGTTTACTTTGTGGCAAATCGGGTCTTATGGCAAACGGTGTTACCAGCAAAAGTCTGGGCAATCTCATTTCATTTTCTACTTCTGATTCAACGGTAACAGGCGTAACCACCTGCGGGAATTTTCAGGTAGTGATCTACTCGGATTGGATCGTACGAATAACCGCTGCGCCCGGCGATTTTCAGGAGTTTTCCTATGCAGTGATTGCCGTGCCGGGCAAGGTTCCGTTCACGATCTCCGACCTGCATGACCAACTTGTTATTGAACTGATCAACTTCAGGATCCGCATCAGCAAACACCCGGTACGTTTTACTTTCCTTACCCCGGAAGACCGTGTGATCAATCAGGATCACCATTTTGGTACCAGCTGGATCGGCGACCAGGTCACCACGTACAAGAAACTTCAGGACGGCGAACGCTTCATTGGAATGGGCGAGAAAACCGGACCGCTGGACAGGCGCGGGCATGGTTATCAAAACTGGAATACCGACAGCTATGGATTTGCCATCAACGCCGATCCGTTGTACTGTACAACACCCTTCTACATTGGCATTCATCATGGGTTTACGTATGGAATTTTCTTTGACAACAGCTACAAGTCCTTTTTCAATTTCGGCGCATCCAACAATCAGTTTGCCAGTTTCTATGCCGATGCGGGCGACATGAACTACTACTTTATCTTCGATAGTTCCGTAGCGACGGTAATAAAACAATACACGTACCTCACCGGCCGGACACCCCTTCCTCCCCGCTGGAGTGTGGGTTATCAGCAATGCCGCTACAGCTATTATCCGGATAAGGAAGTGATTAACGTGGCCAGAACATTCCGGGAAAAGGATATTCCCGCTGACGCTATTGTCCTTGACATTCATCACATGGACGACTACAAGATCTTTACCTGGAACCGGATGCATTTCCGGAACCCCGCTCTATTAATAAAGGAGCTCAGGGAACTGGGTTTCCAGGTGGTTGTGATTTGTGACCCGGGAATTAAGATCGAACCGGGCTACAAGGCGTATGACGAGGGTCTGCAAAGGAACGTATTCCTGAAATATCCCGATGGCACACCGTATAGCGGACAGGTTTGGCCGGGATGGTGCCACTTTCCTGATTTCACCGATCCCGCCGCGCGGGAATGGTGGAAAGAACAGTTCAGCGTTTACACCGATCTCGAGATCCAGGGTTTCTGGAACGACATGAATGAAATTGCCACCTGGGGAAACATGGTCCCTGAAAATATTGAATTCGAATTCGAGGGAAGGAAAGGAACAATGCGAAGCGGTCGCAATCTATATGGATTTCAAATGGCACGCAGTACGTACGAGGGCACCAGGGCGCTTCTGCGCGGCAAGCGTCCGTTCAACCTGACCCGGGCCGGCTTTTCAGGCGTTCAACGGTATGCCGCAGTATGGACCGGCGACAATGTCGCTTATGACGAGCACATGATCCTCGGGTCTCGGATGGTCAGCAATATGGGATTGTCGGGCATAGCATTTGCCGGCTACGATGTCGGTGGTTTTGTGGGCGAGTCGAATGCAAGACTTTTTGCCCGCTGGATCGCCATCGGTTCGTTCGCACCCTTCTTCCGCGGTCATACAATGATCAACAACCGTGATTCCGAACCCTGGTCATACGGTGAAGAAGTTGAGCAGATAGCCCGCAACTACATTCGGTTCCGGTACCAGCTTATGCCATACCTTTACGCCTTGTTTTACGAGGCCAGCCTTACAGGAATGCCCATCCAACGGTCACTTGCCATTGATTACACTCATGATCCGCGAATCTATGATGGCCGTTACCACAACGAGTACCTGTTCGGACCCTTCATTCTTGTATGTCCCGTGGAGAGTACCCGCGACCTGACGCGGGTCTATCTTCCGGAAGGGGACTGGTATTATTTATATGACGGGTCGAGGCATCCGGGTAACGCAGAGATTACGGTGGATTCTCCGTTGAGCAGATTGCCGGTTTTCATAAAAGGTGGAGCCATTATTCCCATGCAACCGGTTATGCCGAACACTTCAAAGCAAAGTGACCTGCTGACAATCCATCTGTATTACGGAACAGCCGGTACGGAGTTCATTTACTATACCGACGATGGGCAGACTTTTGATTACCTTCGGAATCACTTCCACAAACGAAACATCCGCTTTGATCCCCTGTTGAAGACACTTACTCTAGAACCTGCCGAAGGAAACTATCCGCCTCCGGCAAAGATACTTCGCGTTGCATTGCACGGCTTCCCTGAATTCACGGAAGGTGTCACCTTCAATGGGCAACCTTATCGATTGCAGTCAGAGAGCGTGCATTTCTTTGCGGCGCTGGAAAAATTTGACCCATTCTACGATCCGGCACCCGGTCCCGATGAAATAGTCCGGATCGTGGAACTTGATTACTCCGTCGACCTTCTTGCGATGCGCTGGTAATACAACGCCAAGGGTCTTGCCACCCGTACTCATGAACCAGCCGTATTGCCTATCTCCCTCCTTTTGCTAATTTTAGCGCCCGAGCAAAAACCCGATTACATGCTCAGACCGTAAGTTTCCCGCAACATCTAACCTCAACCTGGTATGAGCACGGCTACCGTCACAAAACCCACGATGTCATTCCGGCAAATCTGGAATATGAGCTTCGGCTTCATGGGAATACAATTGGGATTTGCACTGCAGAACAGCAACGCCAGCGGTATACTTCGAAATTATGGCGCTGAAATCGAGCAACTTTCCTGGTTCTGGCTTGCGGCGCCTGTGGTTGGCATGATCGTTCAACCGCTGGTTGGCCATTACAGCGACCGGACCTGGAACCGCATAGGTCGCAGAAAACCCTATTTCCTGGCAGGCGCCATCCTTTCCGCCTGCGCGTTGATCCTCATGCCCAACGCCTGGATACTCGGGGAACTGGCGCCCCTGGTGTTTGTCGGGGCGGGGTTCCTGATGATTATGGATGCAAGTTTTAATCTGGCGATGGAACCCTTCCGGGCTCTTGTCGCCGACAACCTGCCCGACAAGCAGCGAACACTTGGATTTTCCGTGCAGACGTTCCTTATCGGCATCGGTGCTGTAATTGGTTCGTGGTTGCCCTGGACACTGGGAAGGCTTGGTGTCGCCGGCGACGCTCCCGAGGGTGAAGTAGCCCTCAACGTGCAACTGTCATTTTATATAGGCGCGGCCATCTTTATCGTCACAATTCTATGGACCGTCTTAAAGACCCGGGAATTCGCGCCGGGCGACTACGAGAAATACCACGGAAAAGGTGAAGATCAGACTGCCGGACTCATCACGATCTTCCGGGACTTTTCGAAGATGCCCAGGACCATGCGGCAGCTCGGACTGGTCCAGTTCTTTTCCTGGTTTGCCTTGTTCGGCATGTGGGTATTTACAACAGACTCCATCGCCACACACATCTTTGGCTTACCCGTCACGGACAAGAGTTCATCGGCCTATCGTGAGGCGCAATTATGGACCGGAATAATTTTTGGTGTGTATAACCTGGTCTCCGCCTTCTATGCACTGACGCTGGCGAGGATTGCAGCACGCATCGGCCGGAAGAAGACTCATGCCTTTTCATTGATGATAGGCGGAATCGGACTCATTTCATTTTTCTTTGCTCCGAACAAGGAGTTCCTGATCCTGTCTATGGCGTGTGTGGGTGTCGCCTGGGCAAGCATACTGGCAATGCCTTATGTGATCCTCTCCAGCGCCATTCCTCCGGGTAAGATGGGAATCTACATGGGCATTTTTAACTTCTTCATCACCATGCCCCAGATCCTGAACGGACTGATCGGAGGTCCCATGGTCAGGCATGTTTACAATAATCAACCTGTCTATGCCCTCGTTCTGGCCGGCATTTTCCTGCTTTGCGCCGCAGTCAGCGTCATTTATGTCTATGACCCGGTTGATCTGGGCACCAATCAGAAGGCCTAGGCCTTGCACGTACGATTTGAGGCAAATCTCACTTATTTTTTAGCCTATAAGTACCTAAATTCGGCACTGATTTGGTTACAGGGATACCTAAAACTACAGCTATGTGCCTTCGATTTTTTTCATGTGCCGCTCTTATTGTTTTTTTGGCGGCCTGCAGTTCAGGAAAGAAAGCCTACGAACGCGGCAATTATTACGAATCTGTCATGAAATCCATTCAACGCCTCAGGCAAAATCCGGATCATGATAAATCCCTGGAGACGCTCAAAAATGCCTATTCCCTTGCGGTCGACTTTTTTGTAAACCAGGCCGAAAACGAAATCGCCTCCAACTCAACCTATAAATGGCGGAACGCAATCCAGGCGTATACCTCGATCAATTCCATGTATGAAGCCCTCAAGCAATGCCCGGGCTGCCTTAAAGCTGTACGCAATCCCAAAGAATACTACGCGCAAATAGGCCCCCTGAAAGAAAAGGCGGCCGAAGAAAGTTACAATGCCGGTGTAGCTGCCTTAATGGCCGGAACGCGTGAAGAGGCCAAGCGGGCTTACTTCCTCTTTGCTGACGCCCAAAACTATGTACCGGGTTACAGGGATGTTCTTGAATATATGGATAAGGCGAAGTTTGAAGCTACGGTAAAGGTTGTTGTTGAACAGATCCCCGTTCCGGCACGGTATAACCTCAGCGGAGGATTCTTCCAGGACAAAGTGGAAGAGTTCCTTCACGGCAATTATTCCGACCAGGAATTCGTCAGGTTCTTTACTCCGGAAGAAGCGCAGTCCACCAACCTGCCTTACGCGGATCACATCATGAGAATTCAGTTTGACGACTTCAGCGTTGGGAACATAAGAATGACGGAACGTGAAGAGACCCTGACAAAGGACAGCGTGAGGATCGGCGAAACAAAAATCGATGACAAGACCATTCCAGTATTCGGCACAGTTAAGGCCAAGCTTACCACCTATCGTAAGGAAGTATTGTCAACGGGCTTGTTGAGTATGGTAATCGTGGATGCAAAGACAAACGGTATACTGACCCACCGGAAATTCAACGGCGAATACGGTTGGATCAGCTCCTGGGCACGGTTTAACGGCGATGAGCGGGCGCTCACCGACAAGCAACTGGAATTGTGCAAGCTCCGCGAAACGCAACCTCCCGTTCCTCAGGACCTGTTTCTGGAATTCACCCGTCCGATCTACAATCAACTGGTTTCCTCCATCCGCGGATTCTATCAGAATTACTGACGCAACCGGTCGTATCGGCAGCCTGCGGGAAATCAAGCCAATTGCAATGCAGTTGACACTTCCCCCATTTTCCTAAAACCATTTTGCATTGATTTAAGTTACCAATGCAAACACTACATTTGAGCATGAAACAATCACTCGGTTCAATATTCCTGGTACTTCTGATCTTTGGAAATTCCTGTGGTCAACGAAACAATCAATCATCCAACAGTACTATGTCAAAAGAAACAGCAAGCAAAGGCGGGCAATTGGCTACCTTTGGATCCGGATGCTTCTGGTGCACAGAAGCCATTTTTTTGGACGTGAAAGGCGTTCTAAAGGTGCAATCGGGATATTCCGGGGGCACAGTCAAAAATCCCAGCTACGAGGAAGTCTGCACCGGCAGGACCGGGCATGCGGAAGTGATTCAGCTTACGTACGACCCTGCGGTCATATCCTATGAAGAACTTCTGGAGATCTTCTGGCATACCCACGATCCTACAACCCTCAACCGACAGGGAAATGATGTGGGAACACAATATCGCTCTGTGATATTTTACCACGACGAAACGCAAAAGAACCTCGCTGAGCACTACAAACAGAAGCTCAATGAAGAAGGTGTGTACAATAACCCCGTGGTTACTGAAATCACGCCCTTTGAGTCCTTCTACGTAGCGGAGGACTATCATCAGAATTATTACAGCCTGAATGGTAACGCGCCATACTGTACGTTTGTTATACAACCGAAGTTGGAAAAATTCAGAAAAGTTTTCGCTGAGAAACTAAAAATGGAGAAATAAGGCGACAGGAAAATTTATTATAAAATAATGTAACCTAAGTATCCTTAATTCGTTTTCTAACCCAAGAGTAGAGTAATTCTTCTCATAGGTTTAGGTTTAGGTAACAAAAAAGCCCCGGGACGCGGGGCTTTTTTGCTTAGCTTCAATTGCAGCTGAACGGTGATGGTACGTTGAGACGGCATCACGATCTACCTGAATTCAGGCATTACTTTATCTCATAAGCAATCTCCATGATCTTCACGACTTCGCCGGACCGGTTCGTGATGGGAGAGAAGCTTGATCTCACCGTAATGATCTCACCGCGTTTGGTCATACGCTTGAACATGCCGGACTTCGCATGACCGGCGGAGAGGTCCTTCCAGAATTGCCGGAATTCCTCACTTGTTTTTTCTTCCTTGGTGGCAAATAGCCGTTGATGCTCACCCATCACCTCGTCCTGAATGTAACCCATCATATCCAGGTAGTGACCGTTGATCTTTGTGATCTTGCCATCCGCGTCATAATCGGCCACCGCCATTGATGCATTGATGGCCGTCATGGTACTTTCCGTCTCAGACTGACTTCGCTGCATTTCCTCCTGGGTGGCCTGAAGTTCTTCCATGTTCTGGCGCATTTCCTCTTCCTGGGCCCGCATTTGTTCCGTCATCTCCTGCGACTCCTCCAGCAATCGTTGCGTGCGTGCGTTTACCTTGACGGATGAGATGGTAGAAGCAATGCTTTCTGCAACCTTCTCAACAAATTCCACTTCAAAATCCCGGAAGACATTGAACCCCGCTATTTCGACCACCCCAAAGATATCATCATTGACCTTTAAGGGTACGATCAATACGCTTGTAGGATTGGCATCTCCCAATCCTGAAACAATCTTAATGTAGTTACCCGGAACTTCGGTAAGATAAATCGTATCGCCTTCCTGCCACGCCTGACCCGTCAGTCCTTCACCCCTGTGGATCTGATGATTCAGATACTTCTTCTTGTCCCATGCGTAACATGCTTTCATCGACATGGTCGGCTCCGTTTCCGAATCCGTGTCGTCAACGATGTATATGGATCCCTGATTTGCCTTAAGGTATTTTACAAGGTTCGTAATGATCTCATCGGCGAGTTTGACAAGATCATTGTTATTGGTACGAAGGATCTCACCGAATTTAGCCATTCCCTCAGTCGCCCAGTTCCTTTGCTTATCGTCATCAGTCACTTTTGCCAGATTATCACGCATGTTCAACAGGGCATTCCCCAGGACATCGTGTTCACTCAGTGGTCTGAATTCAGACTTGTAATTACCCTTCCCGATGTTCTCCGCAAACATGGTTGTTTGCTTCAACCCGCTGACCAGGTTATCCATGGCAATCGCCATCTCGCCGATCTCATCGTTGCTGAATTTCTTGCGCTTCTCTTCAACCAGCTCGCCCAGCCCCAGTTTGATTACAATATTTTTCAGGAAGTTGACAGGAACCGTGATCGAACGCATCAACAGGAATGCACTGAGCATACCGAGCGCAATAAACACACCTGCCAGCAGCCAGGTTACATTCCCCAGGTTCCGGACAGACCGGATAAGCGCAGCATCCGATTCGGCTGTAACATTATTCTGTGTCGCTGCTATCCGCGTAAGAATTTCGATGATGGCATTGGATTGCGGTATGATCTGGTTGGCTACAACGTCTTCCGCGAGAAGCTTGGTAACCGGATCTTCGTAATTATCGAAAGAAACAAGCTGTGAAAGGATGCCTTCTTCCTGGAGCTGGAGCATGGCGTCGAATTTCATGAAAACGGTATCCATCAGCATTCGCTGGCTGTCACTCTCCCACCTCGGCATCAGGCTTCTCACTTCTTCCGCCAGGGCGGGATACTCGAAATTCCTGAGGTTGCGAAGGGATTGCTTGTCTTCTTCATTTGTCTGCAGGTACACCCAATTCGTCGCCAGCATTTTCGAGCGGGTCACGAGCAGGATAAAGTCGTTGATGGCATTTTGCGAAGGACGAATCGTTTCTGAAGAGTGGGTTACTACCTCCTGGATCGTTTTCCGGGTAAAAAATATGATCGCCACATTAACAATGTAGAGAATCATAAGCGCTGAAAAACCCAATAAGATTTTGTTTCCGATTGTTAGGCGGATCCGCGCTTTACGTTTAACTTTTTCCATAGGTCTATATGAGGATGGCAAGCCGGGTTAGTTCGGTGGACACTTTTAGTTTTCGCTTGTTTATGGTGGCCTGGTTTAATTCGAAACCCAATCTTCCTTCCCGGTTCACAAAATTGATGTCACTCCCCCGGGCACCGAGTCCGGGCTCCTCGGTAACGATCAGCACCGGATGACCCTCAAGGTGAACCAACAGCTCATCAAGCACGGCCGATTGGGAAGCAGGTACAATAAGAATATGACATCGGCTGATGTCGTTAAGATTGTCAATCCGCGAGACTTTAATAGAACGCATGCCCACCTTCTTGGCCTGGGCCATGACCTGCAGTTCATCCTCAAACCCGGACTCACCAAGCACTTTGATCTCAAAGTCGCCGGTGCTCGTCGCGTCAGGCCAATGAATGTATCGGGTAAAACTATACAGGACGACAGCCTTCAGTTTATAGTCTTGAGCAAAACCAGGAGCGGTCACCAATGAAAAAACTAACGTCAAAAAGGCGACATTCTTCATTCCACGGTAATTATACATTTTCTTTGAAAAGCATCCAAAATTATGATCCTCAGGCGCTTAAAAACTTTGAATCCTGCACTATTTCTCACATAGCTGCAAAACTCCGTCAAGTAGGAAAAATTTGTCACGGTCATGACACGCAGGGCTAAACCGGATACGTAACTTCATGCCCTGATCGCGCTAAATGAAACAATGATGTTTGTAAAGCTCAACCTCATCGCAATGCTGATCCTTACCGTCCTTGCGCAGGCATGCTCGCAACACAAGACAGGAACCAAAATGCCGCCGAAAAGCACATTCAGCGTCGTGAAAACGGAAGAAGAGTGGAAAAAAGTACTGTCGCCGGCAGCCTATCGTGTACTCAGAAAGAAGGGTACTGAAAGGCCATTCTCCGGTGCCTACTGGGATAACCACGAAGAGGGT
>DATBVZ010000021.1:0-2506 GCA_036515095.1 Cyclobacteriaceae bacterium
TGAGACTGACCTCCACCGGAAAGTGCGACCCGCTTTTTCGCGCGGCCAGGAGATCCCGCCCGACCCCCATTCTTCTCGGTTCCGGATTCTGGAAAAATTTCGCCCTGTGCTCGGCATGCTTGGCTTTGTACTGCTCCGGAAGCAGATTTGAAAGGTGCAGGTTGCTGAGCCCACCTTCCTCATATCCAAACATTTTCTCGGCAACCGGATTTGCCAGGATTATGGTGCCGTCTTTGTCAACCATAATGATCCCTTCGGCCGAACTCTGAAAGATCTGCCGGAACGTGTCCTGGGACAAGACCGTAGAAGCCAAATTTTGCTGAGAAATCATTGCGTGCAATATAGCGTTCATCCGGGGATGATAAAAGTCAGGTTTAACCCTGACGCTCATCCTGAGAGGCAGGCCATGAGGAGCCTATTTTTGGTACTTGATTCATTGTGGTTCTAAGCCATGGAAGAAAAAATACTTTGTCCGATTGATTTCTCGGAATCATCAATTAAGGCCCTGAAATATGCCATCAAACTGGCCAAAAAGGAGCATTTGGGGGTTACCGTGCTATTTTCTTACCGGTTGATCCAGCCGGGGCGCGGGGAAGAGATCCTTTCCTTCAGGGATAAAATGGAGGAGGCCGCCCGCGAACGATTCGATGTGCTGGAGAAATTTTTCGACAATGGCGTTAAAACAGATCACGAGTTTCTGGTCGAGATCGGCTTTTTTTCAGATTGCATTGCCCGTCAGGTACGAAACAAGAAAGTCAGGAAAATTGTGATTGATAACCACATGCACGAAATCATCAACGACCTGAACCAACCCCCGGAGTCTTTTCTGAACTCGCTGCCGGTGCCGGTGATAGTAATAGGGGATGAAGAATAATCCGTTCAATTGGACGGAGATGATTTGTAACATTTCAAAAATTGCTTTACTTTCCACGGTTACCGAACCTTAATTGATATCCATGAAAAAAATTCTTGTACCTACTGACTTTTCCAAACCCGCCAAAATGGCGGCGGAGGTAGCTGCTGAAATTGCCCGCAAATCAGGTGCCGAGCTGATCTTTCTGCACGTTGCGGAAGCAGCCTCTTCAACTTCATTCAGCGTTACCGGTGAGATGAGTTTGGGGGGCACGGAGGATGCTCTTTTCACCATGAGACTGATTGAACGTTCAAAGAAGCAACTGGAAAAAATTTTGGAAGACGATAAGTTCCAGGGTATCGACGTAAGTACGGAACTCCGCGTCGGTACCCCCTTCCATGGAATCAAAACCATTGTTGCCGACAGCAAAGTCGATCTGGTTGTGATGGGCACAGGCGGACATTCACAGGCGGAACAGATCCTGCTGGGTACCAATACGGAAAAAGTTGTGCGTCGCTCGAATTGCCCGGTACTCACGGTACATAAAAAACCCGCCACCGTCGACTTTAAGAACATCGTCTATGCCACGTCCATGAGCAAGGAGGAGGAAGTCTTTTCGAGGGTGGTCAGGCGCACCCAGCAACTGTTTGACTCAACCGTCCACCTCGTAAGGATCAACACACCCGGAAATTTTCAGCGCGATGCCGTGGTCATGAAGTACATGCAGGATTTTGCGAAGAAACTTCAGTTGAAGAATTATACGCTCAATGTATACAATGACCTTACCGAAGAAGAGGGCATCATCTATTTTGCGGACAGTATCAATGCTGACCTTATCGCTATGGCTACACACGGTCGTACGGGCTTTGCACACGTACTTGCCGGAAGCATTGCGGAAGACGTGGTAAGCCATGCAAAACGACCGGTACTTACGTTTGTTACCAAACACAGGAAATAATATTCATTTTAACCCGAAGGAGAGCCCGGATTTACGGGCTTTTTTATTATTGACTTGATGAATCCGGTTTGAAAAATCCACACCGTCAATGAAAGACTATTACCAGATACTGGGTGTTCACAGCCACGCTTCCCACGAGGAGATCAGACGTGCATACCGCAAGCTGGTAGTAATTTATCACCCGGACCGGAATCCTGATCCTGCAGCTGACCATAAAATCAAGGAAATAAATCGGGCATATGATGTCTTGAGTGATCCGGTCAAGAGAAGACACTATGACGTGGCGGGAACTGCTTCGCTGAATCCGGCAATGCAGGAGGCTCGTCCTGCGCACCGCGACCCGGCGTATCGCAGACGGGGAACCTATCCGCCACCCCAACCTAAAAAACCCGGTGTTCATGAACTCATGGCAAAGTATCGTCCGTACGCTGTAAGGGCTTCCTGGGTCTCCTTGATTTTTTGTTCGTTGTTATTGCTGGATTATGTATTGCCTGCGCGGGCGACCGAAGAAAAAATCATATCCGGCCATACGGATTCGGGTTACGAAGGCGAGGACGGACAGGTAACATACGGAACGTACATTGTAACAAACTATGACAGCCGCTACCTGTTTTCCACCGCTCATCCCGAACGATTTGAGGTAAATGAAATTGTTCGGATTGGCAGGAGCAGGCTGCTTGCCATTCCATTGTACA
>DATBVZ010000022.1:0-4811 GCA_036515095.1 Cyclobacteriaceae bacterium
TTACGCCATCCGGGCGCAGGATCACTCGGGTATTATTTCCGTAAACGGTGCCGCAGCGCATAAGGCCAGTCCCGGCGACCGCATTATTATCTGCAGTTACGGCGTGATCAATGAAAGTGAAATTATTAAATACAAACCCACACTGATTTACCTCGACGAGCATAATAATATTACACGGATACTGGATCATATCCCCGTTCAGGCCGCCTGATTCAGGCCAGTCCGGTCGGCCGCTTTTGTAATTTCTTTTTCAGTGTTCTCCCGTGCTGGCCAAACTTCCTAGCAGCAACTGAAATATTGCCGCCACATTCAATCAATGTTTTCTGGATATATTCCCACTCCCGCCGTTCCGGTGGTCACGGAGTATCAGATATCGTGGTCTTGTTCTTGCCACCTTTATAGTCAAAAGCGGCAACGATCTCATCAGCATCCGCAGGTTTGGTCAGATAATGTGTCGCCCCGAGTTTGATGGCTTCTATGGCGGTGGCAATGCTGGCATAACCGGTCAGGATAACAATACGGACCAGTTTGTTTCTTTCAAGCAGTTTCGGGATTAATTGCAGGCCGGAATCACCCGGCATACGCAGATCAAGAATCGCAAATCCGGGACAAAAGTTTTCGAGCAAGCTTTCTGCCCCGGCCACATTATAGGCAGTCAATACATTGTAACCACGTTTTACCAGGGCGCGCGCAAGTACGTCAGAAAAAGTTTGATCATCATCCACAAGTAACAGGTTCATTTCTTGAATTACCGGATATCAATCTGCAATTATGGATGATGGTGGCAGTGAGATAGTTGCAGTGACCCCGCCATCACCATGATTGTTTAATTGCATGCCGCCGCCATAACGATTGAATGTGGTTTGCGCCAGAAACAGTCCCAGACCCATCCCGTTATTTTGTGTCTTGGATGTTATTATTGTTTTCCCGAGGTGGTTCAGTATTTCCCGGCCGATACCATGTCCATCATCATGAATTTTAATCGTCAGGTTTTCGTTATTCCACTCCGTTTCTATTTCAGCTCTGTTTGCTGCCGCATCTGCTGCATTGTTGAGGACATTGACAAGTGCATGGTTGAGTGTATGGTCAGCAATGATAAGCGGGCCTGGTTGTCCGGTTTTCATAATGATAAGCGGGCCTGGTTGTCCGGTTTTCATGTTGATATGGACTTCTACATCAACGCGCGTGGCCTGCCAATCCTTGACTAAGCCGGACAGATAATCATCAAGTGTAGTGCTGTAGCCTGATTCTGCCTGAAGTTGACCGGCATCTATTGCCATCCGTGCCAGTATGGATTTGCAACGGTCAATCTGTTGCCTGATCAGGATCAAGTTTCCGGACAAATCCGGTTTGTCCGCATACTCGCGTTCCAGTTCTTTGGCCAATACAGCCATGGTTGAAAGTGGCGCGCCTAATTAGCGTTTCCGCACTGTTAAAAGAGTTATTGCTTAATACTAAAGAAGATGACAAATGAAATCGTGGTGAACCACATCAAGAATCGCTTGGTTGGCGAACAACAAAAACTTATTTCAGGAAAAGGAATGCACATTCCGGATACTGACAATAAGTTACCTGAGATTTTATTCATCACTTCCTATCCTCCCAGGGAATGTGGCATAGCAACTTACTCGCAGGATCTGATAAAGGCGTTGAATAACAAATTCAACCATTCATTCATCATCAGTATTTGCCCGCTGGAATCGGAAAATGAAAAACATGTTTACACGGATGAAATAAAATATATCCTTAACACCGATCATCCGGATGCATTCTCCAGGTTAGCAAAAACCATTAATGACAATGCTGATATTCGGATGGTAATGATTCAGCATGAATTTGGATTCTTTGAAAAAAAGGAAGATGATTTCAAACAATTTTTAAATGCACTCACTAAACCGGTTATTATTGTTTTTCATACTGTATTACCGCAGCCGCATGAATCATTAAAAGTAAAAGTGCAACAAATATCCGGCGTTGCTGAATCTATTATAGTCATGACCAATTCTTCTGGGAAAATATTGATCAATGATTATGGGGTCCCGCAGGAAAAAATTACAGTTATCCCACATGGCACACACTTAGTGCCGCATGCAGATAAGGAACTCCTGAAGAATAAATATAAATTATCAGGAAAAAAAGTGCTCTCTACATTTGGATTATTAAGCTCGGTAAAAAGTATCGAAACCACGTTGGATGCACTGCCGGCTATCGTTAAAAAAATTCCCGATGTTTTGTTTCTGATTATCGGTAAAACACATCCGTCTGTCGTAAAACAGGAAGGAGAAAAATACCGCAATATGCTTGAAGCAACAGTCCGCCTTAGGCGGATGCAACAACACGTACAATTTATTAATTATTTTTTACCGCTGCCCGAACTGCTGGAATATTTACAGCTCACTGATATTTATTTATTCACTTCCAAAGACCCTAACCAGGCGGTAAGCGGAACATTTTCTTATGCCACCAGTTGCGGTTGTCCTGTTATTTCCACTCCTATTCCTCATGCAAGGGAAGTATTGCAAAATGATGCAGGAATCATTATTGATTTTGAGAACGCACAACAATTAACTGAAGCCGTAATCAGCTTATTGAATGATGAACAGTTGAGAAAAAATATCAGCTCAAACGGATTGCACAGGATGGCATCCACTGCCTGGGAAAATGCCGCCATTGCTCACGCCCTGTTGTTTGAAAAAATTGCTGATAATCAGATTTCATTGCACTATACTTTGCCTGCCATCAATCTTGATCATGTAAAAAAACTGACAACAGGTTTTGGAATGATCCAGTTTTCCAAGATCAATCAACCCGATATTGATTCAGGTTACACAGTAGATGATAATGCACGGGCAATGATTGCTATGTGTCAGCATTATGAATTGACAATGGACGAAGCAGCTATAAAGTATATTACTATCTACTTCAATTTCATAAAACATTGTCTGCAACCCGATGGTTACTTTCTGAATTACGTAAACGAACAAAGAATTTTTACAGACCAAAATAATTCGACCAACCTTGCTGATGCAAATGGGAGAGCCATTTGGGCTTTGGGTTATTTGATTTCTATGAGTGCTTTATTGCCAAAAGAATCCCGGGTACTCGGGACAGATGCAGAAGCAACCATGCAAAGCGCTTTGTTGAATGTAAATAAAATTCATTCTACACGGGCTATGGCATTTGCAATAAAAGGGTTGTATTACCGTAATACAAAAAATAAGTCAGTCCGGGATATGTCGTTAATAAGAGAACTTGCAAACAGGTTAGTTCAAATGTACAGGCATGAGGCGGACAAAGAATGGCAGTGGTTCGAAAGCTATCTTACCTACGCCAACAGCATTTTACCCGAAGCGATGTTGTGTGCATGGTTAGCTACCGGTGAACAGATATATAAGGAAATAGCCAAATCAACTTTTGATTTCCTTTTGTCGAAGACCTTTATAAAAAACAGTATAAAAGTAATTTCTAATAAAAGCTGGTTGCATAAAGGAGAGAAGTCAGTCCCGGTAGCAATCGGGGGTGAACAGCCCATTGATGTTGCCTATACCATTCTTGCTTTAAGTAAATTCCATGATGTGTTTAAGGATGAAGATTACCTGCATAAGTTGGAAGCATCTTTTAATTGGTTTTTGGGAAGCAATCACCTGCACCAGGTTATTTACAATCCCTGCACCGGCGGATGTTATGACGGGCTGGAAGAAAATTATGTAAATCTCAACCAGGGCGCTGAGTCAACTGTTAGCTATCTGATGGCCAGATTAATGGTTGATCCCGAGTATCGGGACAGGAGCGAACAAAAAATTATCCTCCCGATAGCTATCGGGAGCCAAAAGGAACATTATTTGAAATTAAATAGGCAAAAACAATTAGTATAACCTGTCCCGATACTATCGGGATGTGTGGAAGATGTAACTTATTATTAAAGTTATGTAACACGTAAGGGAACATGTGCGGTACCTGCGGCGAGTGTGCCAAGCGCCAGTATCTGTTCAGCATGGAGTTGTTCTGCGCGGATCGCGGCCAACAATCGATCCTGGTCACGCAGGGTTTTTGTAATTCTGGAAACGAAATAGGCAACCAGGATCGCGCTTAAAATAAAGCCATACCACATACCCCAGATATGCAGTCCCAGATGATCATCATGATGATTCTGGTACGTCAATGGAACATGGTAAAACATCAGCGTGGTGTAACTGGCGAGCGCAATAATAGCAACGGCCCATGTGTATGTGGTTTTCAGGCTGGCTGCGGCAAAGATAATCGGAATAATAAATAATGAAATAAATGGATTGATCGAACCGACCGTAAAATAAATTAATAATGACAACGCCACAAGATCAACCAGTAACTGTATGAAAAAGGATTTTTGAGTCAGCACCGGTGACCGGTGTATATGTCTCCAGGAGAAAAGCGTAAACAGGCCTAAAGCAATAATTATAATGCTGATGGGCATGACGGGCAGCCTGATGGAAAAAAAATACTGCATGAAAAAAATGCAAGCACCTGCCCGCCTATTGCAAATAGACGTATTAACAGCAGGTATTTAAGGTTCTGGATCATATTTTTGTTTGTTAAAGAACATTTTTGATTATAACAATTCACATCATCTACCCGGGTGTGGCACTTTGTCACATAATGTAAAGGATATTTCAATACAGCATTCTAACCAAGATGAGTACTGCTGCAGTTATTATCATAGGTAATGAAATCCTCTCCGGGCGCACCCGTGACGCCAATTTGCCTTTCCTCGGCAAACGTCTTGCGGAACTGGGTATCAACCTGCTGGAAGTCAGTATTATCCCTGATGATGA
>DATBVZ010000023.1:0-3279 GCA_036515095.1 Cyclobacteriaceae bacterium
CGAAGCCGAGCGGATCATTCGCGTCATATATCGGCTGCCAGGGCGGAGTTCTCGATACATATCCCAGGTCAGTTCCGGTGTTATCCAGCGCCTTGTTGACCGAAAGCTTGATGTTCATTCCTGTCTCGATATACTTGGATACCTTGGAGGTCACGTTTGACGAGAGGGAGAACCTTTCCAGATAATTCTCAATCAAGGATCCCTCAGTTCGGCCGTAGCCACCTGATACGTAGTAGTTCGTACTTTCACTGCCACCCGAAACCCGGATACCGTAATCTTCGATGATGGCATCTTTGTTCAAAAGAACGTCCTGCCAATCGTAGGTAGGACTGTTGCCCAAAAAATCAGGACTATTGGGATCGAACACCGAGGGAAGGCTTGCCGCCTCCGTCGGATTATTGGCGTACGCTTCGCGATATAAGGATGTATAATCCGCCGTGTTCAGAAGGTCAAACGACTTGGCTACGTTTTGAACGCCGCGCTGCGCATTGAATTCCACTTTGGGTGTACCTATTTTCCCCCTCTTGGTGGTAATCAGTATTACGCCGTTAGAAGCCCGAACGCCGTAGATCGCTGCTGCTGATGCATCCTTAAGGACCGAAATAGATTCGATATCATTTGGGTTGATAGAAGTGAGGATATTAATGGGTGACCGGATATCCTGGAAGCCGGCGTTTGGACTGCTCGCTGCTCCTTCCAGGATAGGAACGCCATCTATAACGTAAAGCGGTTCGGCAAACCCCCAGGTCGCTACGCCCCTGATCTGAACATTGGGCCGGTCGAAGGGATTACCACTTGGGGTGCTTACGAATACACCCGCCATCCTGCCCTGCATGGCCAGTTCAGGCGTCATCGCCGTACTCTTGGCAATCTCCTCTGAACTCATGGTCGAGATAGCACCCGTCACATCCTTCTTCTCGCGTTCACCGTATCCGATCACAACCACCTCGCTGAGGTTGGTTATATCGTCCATCATGGTTATGTCAAGCGTTGTGCTGTTACCTACCAGGACTTCCTGCGGCGTGTACCCAATAAAGCTGAACACAAGGATACTGTTCTCGTCGGCAACATTTATTGCGTAGGCACCCTGCGAGTCAGATGTAGCACCGTTGGTAGTACCCTTTTCAATGATGTTGACTCCAGGCAGGCCGTTTCCTTCCTCGTCCCTGACTATCCCGCTTACCGCAAGCAGCACCAATTCCCCGACCTGGATCAGGTTCCTGCTTTCGCCGGGCGGGATTTCTGTGCGCTTCAACCTGGTCAGGACTATCTGATTACCGGATACTTCATATTCAATTTCATAGGGACTGAGGATCTTGTCAAGCACCTCGGAAAGCGGTGTATTTTCTTCGTGCAGGGAGATCTTTTCCCTGGAGGATACCAGCTGTGAGTGGTAAAGGAACTTGGCCTCCGTGATTTTCTCAATTCTGGACAGTGCCGATCGAATGGTGGTGTTTTGCAACTCTATGGTTATTCTCTTATCCAGGACGCTCTGCGCCTCGCTTTTCTCTGCTTGCGCGAAGCTCAGGAATACCCCGGCTAAAAGAATTTGTACAAGAGAAACCTTCATAATCGTGTACGCCCAAATCCGTACTTGTAGTAGTTTTTGCATACTTTTACTGAGTTTTCTTTAAAGGTTTAACTAAGGGAAACGCTCCTTTTCATCCCTGGCCGGATGACTTCTGCAACAGAAGGTACGAGGAGCAATGAACAGCCGGCGGTGGACACACTGCCGGTTTTCTTTTGTAGTTATGTCTTCATGCTTCTTTGTTTAGGTTTTATTATCGGTAATTGATTTATTGGTGATGATCATTCGTTACAGCCCTTTCCATAGATGATGATATGGGTATCCATAATTTCATACGTGGCATTCACTGCCTTACAGATCAGGGTTAGCTTTACCTGGAGGGATTCGTCGGTAAGCGAAGCATTGAGGTAACAGTGGTTCATTATCTCTTCGTCGTACAATATCTCCACTCCGTAAGACTCTTCCAGCGCGCTGAATACGTCTTTCATTCGGGCATCAACAAACTCAAAATTTCGCTGTTTTTCCGCCGGGATCAGCAGACTTGGATTCTCAAAAAGCGATTTCACCAATCGCGCATCCTCCCTGGAATAGATCGCTTGCTGGTTGGGCGCAAGTACCAGGCCCTCCCGGCGCGGATCGTCAACATCGGTTTCGTGCTCGCGGGATTGCTGGGAAAATACAGATACCTTCCCGGAGCGCACTTCGACAATCACGTTGGGCTCATCCTCGTAGGCGCGCACTGAAAAGCTGGTACCTAAAACTTTTGTGACGAGTTCGTTGGCATACACCAGAAACGGCCTCCTCGCGTCTTTGGCAATGTCAAACAAAGCTTCGCCCTGAAGAAATACTTCCCTGCTATCGCCCTTGAAGGATTGCGGATAGCGAAGGGAACTGCTGGGCTGCAGCACAATGGAACTCCCGTCGCCAAGGATCATTTTCAGCGGCTCGGCGCTGTTGTTTATTCGTTCAGAAAACTGGTTCTCGGGCGTGCTGGCATCTGCGGCAACAGGAGCGACCGCCGTGTTGTGCGTATAGAAGTATACCGTATAACTAAGTGTACCTGCGATCAGCAAAAGTGCAGCGACCCTGAAAATAGTGCTGTGCCAGACGGAAGTCTTACGCCGGAGCCAGATCTGATTCTGAATCGAACTCCACATCATGCTCTTTTGATAGTCCGATGGGAAACGCTCCGGCTCGCTCAACACCGCAAGTATCATTCTGCGGGCCTCATCCACTTCTTCCGCTTTGTGCGGATTGTCGTGAAGCCACCCGGCCCAAAACCCTTCAAGATCAGGGCTTGCAGTCTTTACCCATTGCAAAAACTGATCATCCTGGACGAAGTCCGCAGCGGTAAAACCTGAGTAATCCTTCATTTTATCCCCATTCACACGATTATATTGTTAAAAGTCGCCGCGCAGCGGTTTTAACTCAGTTTTGGGGATTTTTATTTCTGCGCCCCATAAAATAGGCAGGAAGGCGTGTTGTTCCTAATGGTTCGCCGGCGCTCTTTCGTTAATGGGCCCCGCCGCCTTCACCTTAATGAAAAACGAAATACCGAATGAAAACAGATGCGTTGTGATCGCGCGAAGGCGCCCAGGGAATCAAAAGGAGTGCGCCGGGGAAAAGAAGGGGTCTATTCAATGCCAAATTGCCAGAATAGCGGTCATGGAAGTAAGAAACTGGGCATACTGCTTTAGCTGAATAAGACCGCGCTGGATAAGGTTCCGGATAGATTGCGGATTCACGTGCAT
>DATBVZ010000024.1:0-2815 GCA_036515095.1 Cyclobacteriaceae bacterium
CCTTTGCCTCCAACTCATAGTAAGACTCTTTGGGGATATGCCGACCCAGATAGATAAAAACACCGTTAGGTGTCGCGATCGCCGCGGGCCTTTCTTCGGACGATTGAGCGTAGGAGTGTGCCGGGAATAAGATTGTCAGAAGTAATACTACTCCAAGAATCAATCGCTGCCTGCTGTAAACTCTGATGCTTATCATTTTTCTGCGTGAATAATTCTACCAGTTTGAAGCCATTGGTGGCTGGCCACTGCAATTGCCAAAACCAAACGTTAAGTCGGTGTTGCCGTTCGAATCCAGGAGAATGTCAACCTTCACTCCTTTGCTGATCGAATCGCCTATACAACCCGTGCAACAGATACCATCCCAGCATGGTGTTGGAAAACATTGTTTTGCACTTCCTGTGATGGTGATACTGCCGCAGCCGTTTACCGTAAACGCTCCGTTGCTGGCGGTGTATACTCCCTTGGCGCCCAGTTCTGCCCGGGCCTCTGCACCCAGTTTCGTACACGTAATGGAAGCAGCCTTGAAGTACACGTGGGCAAAGGCCATCGCTCCGATTCCGTACTCATTCCCCGAACCATCAAAGCCCATCCATATTCGTCCGTCCAATCCTGCTTTTGCACCCATGGTTGCGCTGAGGATCCCGAGATCAATGCTGAAGTCGGGTATGTTGATGATGGGAATATCTTTTTCGCCCGTAAAGAAAAATCCGGATATCCCTGAAGCAAAGGAAGGGGGCACGTTTTTGTCGTAGGCGAACTGCATTAGTTTCTGCGAGACATCAGGAGGCATGTGATTATAATCGCCTATCAGCATGCCTGCGGACATACCACCAAGACCGGGTGTTGAAAGCTGGCCTCCGCTGAGAAAATACCAGCCGGAACCGTCTACCAGGATGTTGGCCACACCATTTAATGCCATTGGTCCGATACTCTGTTTAAGCTCCATGCTTCCTGTGAGCCTTGCATTCTTAATGTCATAGGTCAATCCCATCCCGCCAAATGGAGTTGGGATATTTTTTACATCGATGCTCTCCTGGTCAGCCGTAATGCTTCCATGCACGGTAAAGGTTTTCCGGAGGTTTCCCTGCATTCCCTTGAAGCCTTTCATCCCGCCGCTGAAAGTGAAGTTCGTCCAGTCGTTGACCGCGTTGTCGATCTCCATTTTTCCTTCGATGTTGGCCAACGATGTACCCCCTGATCCGAGCGGCATGGATTGCCCCTTAGGATCAACTTCAAGCCAGATCTTATCTACGGTGCGGTGCAATTTGCCATCAAGGGCAATACCTTCCTTATCCCTGATGTCCCCTTTGGCTGTAAAATGACCCGGCTTTAGTTCCTGGTCGCCGGGACTGGTTCCGGTATGGAATTTCACAAAGCCCGGGCCTTCAACATCCACATTGAAGGGGAAAACCTTTAGTTTGATCGCGTTTCCTTCTTTCTCGAATTGAAGCACTGCGCTGCTCTGCGAAATCTTGGGGATATTCAGATCGACCGTGCTGTACATCTGGAAATACTGATCTCCGCCGTTAAAGGATATCGGCTTTGCCTTGAGCACTTTGTGAAATGTAGTCCCCTGGTACTTGCTCGAGAACGTCACTTTCTGCTCACCGTTGCTGATCAGCGAAAAGATGTCAAAATCGATTGAAGCTCCCGGCTCCATGCCGGGCAGGTTGGCCAATGTGGCGCACGGCATGCCGTTCTCTCCGAGTATTCTTAGTTCCCAGTGGCCCTTCTGATCTTTTCCGATACTGGAGTTATATCCGAACAGCGCATTTTGTGCATTGAGAACGTTCACCGGCGCTACCCCCGACAAGGTGATGCTTTGGATATCAAAACCGGATGCGTCAAATTTATTGGGAAGAATGGTCATGTTATTGACCGGTATATCGATCAATCCGGTCTTGATGGAGCCGCCAGGGATGAGGATGCCGGATGAATTTTGCTGAATGATCCATTTCGGGCAGACCACATCCCATTGTTCCAGCTTGAAATTCATCGGATTGTCGCCTGTTACCGGCTCGATCTTGTCGGTTCTTACGACGAGGGGTCCGATCTGCATGTCAATCTGCGAAGGCGTCATGCCCGGAATTTTTCCCGTGGAAAGCATGGTTTGCAACACGATTTTATCATCCTCGAGATAGGATTGCTGACGGTCGGCTTTGGCTTTGAACCCCAGGTACTTGTACTGGAGATCATTCCCCTTGTCATCCGTGATAAAGAATTTTTGCTTAGGATACGTAGTGGCGACTACGGTTTTCAGGCCGGTTTGACCTCCTGCGCTGCCTGCGGCCAAATGATAGGTTTTCCCTTCCGGTAACCCGAGATACTGTTGAGAGAACTGAAACGAATTCATGAGTATGGATACATTGCCCTCAAGATAGCCGGCACCATCCTGGCTTTGAATTGTAAGGGGCATGTTCGAATCCATTTTCTGAACCACCCCAAATGCGCCATGTGCATAAAGTTTGAGCTCCTGAAGATCAAGCGCTATGGACGTTGCTTCGGGAACGCCGAGCGGAATACCCGATGCGTCCTTTATCCCGCTTTTCTTGATCTTCACGTTGGAGAACGGAAGACTTGTTTCTTCATCGTATAATTTGAAGTTCTCATTGGCGGGTATCTCAATCAGGCTCCCCTTGGTTATTGTTCTGCTTCCATCCGGTTCCTTTTTCATTTCCTGGATGACAACCTTGAAGCCGAAGATATCCTTGATAACCATTTCTGTATCCGGCTCCAGTTCAAAGTTCACGGTGTTGTTATCCTTAAGCATAATGGTTTTCGATTGCGTGATCAGGTTGGGAACCTCGCCCGGCTT
>DATBVZ010000025.1:0-3082 GCA_036515095.1 Cyclobacteriaceae bacterium
AGAAGGCGAGATCTTTGCGAAAGACCCACCTAAGCGGATTGCCGTCCTTCCTCCGATAGGTGTACAGGTACCCCATACCATTGAAGAGGGAATTGAGCGCCGTAACTGCGGCAAACCAGACCAGCGGCGCCTGCATGAAGATGAGCGCGACCTTCAACAGATTGCCAACCAGGTTGACCGTTATCTGGACCCGCGCCACATTCTTTGACAAAACCTTCGCCTGGTAAAAGCTATCGATAACATCCAGGGCCTTAAACATTTCGGCAGCGGCAATGATCACGATGAGTGTGTTGGTCAGGGGTGTATTCCCCATGAAGACCAGAACCACACTCATTATCAGGAACAAGACAATGGCGCCAACGAATTTGAGGATAAAACACGTTCCCATTATCTCATCCCTTTTCTCCGGGGCCAAGGCCAACTCCCTGACCAGTATCCGGTTCACGCCCAGCGCCGAAAAAGCGGAGAGGATGCCCACGAAACTTATGGCATAATTCAGCATCCCGTAGCTCTCCGGTTGCAGGTAGCGGGCTACGTAAATGCCGGCAACCATGGAAATGAAGAGGGAGAATACCTTTTCTGCTGTCAGCCAGAATACATTGGCAAAGTACTTCTTGTAGTTGGGCGAATTGAGAAGCCGACGAATTACAGTAACGATTTTTCTAATCATGGAAGAATGATCCTTGCAAAGACCTGTTGTTTTTCAATATCACCGCAACTGAAAAATCCATCTTAAAAAAGCAGTATACCCCGGGGATGCAAGGATGCTTCCGTTCTGAAGTGGTATAGGTTTATCAAAAATTACAATTTTACAGGTTGTTAAAGAATGCCATCAAACCACCTTGTACTTTTTCTGCTTGTACTTATAATTATAAGTATAGCCGTTAAGTCGGGAGTATTTAACGTCATTCAACAGGATACTTATGTTGGTGACCTTTCTTTCTTCGTATAGCTTGTTGATCCTGTCAAGATTATAGCGGGTGGTGTAATCCGATCGTACAACATAAATATTAGCGTCCGTGTACTTCATCAAAATGACATACTCGGAAACAAATCCTATAGGCGGCGAGTCAATGATGATGGTATGATAGGATTGCTTGAGCTCATTCAATAGTTCTCCCATTCTCGCCTGACCTATAAGATCAAGGGGATTGGGAGGAATGGGACCTGAGGTTATGACATCATATCCTTTTATGCCGGTCTCGTTAATAATTTCCTTCAGTGAGGATTCGCCTATCAGGTAATTGGACAATCCCTTGTCACTTTCCAACTGAAAATAAGACGCCACTTTCGGCCGTCTCATGTCAGCGTCGATCAGGATCGTTCTTCTGCGGGAATTTGCCATCGCGGCAGCCAGATTGACCGAGCAGTATGTTTTGCCTTCGCTTTCACGCGAAGAGGTAAGGCCAATCACATTTATTTCCTTGCCAAGCGTCAGGTACTGAAGGTTGACACGCAGCGACCGGAAAGATTCACCCACCGGCGACAATGCATTTGCAACGACATTGGATTGTTCGCGCCTGCTGCCGTGGCTGATAACACCCAGAAAGGGAATCCTTGTATTTTGTTCCAGATCTTCGTGTGTCACGATATTGTCATTGAGGAAGTCTTTGAGAATGATCAGGCCCAGCGCCCCGCCGAAAGCAAGAAGCAGCGCCGCGGCATAAATCATTTTTCGGTTGGGTGATACCGGGCCGCTGCCAACCATCATCGCCTCATCAACAATGCTTTTCTCAACGACGTTTGAAGCAATGGCAATACCCGCCTCGGCCCTCTTCTCCAGCAAGTAATTGTACACATTGTCGGAGAAGTCATACCGGCGCTGGATCTTGACCAACTCGCGTTCGTTTCTGGGCAACCGCTCAAGCTGGGCATTGATCTGCGCAATCCTTCGATTGAGATCATTGAGGGCTATCGACGATGCATCGATAATATTGTTTACATTCTCAGCTATGGCCGCTTTGATATTCTTTATTTTCAATTCAATTACCTCGGCTAGCGGGTTGCCCTGTCGGGCGCTGTAGTTCAAACCGGATCGTTCCTGGTTCAGTTTCGACAATTCGATCAACAGGCTGTTGAGCAGCGGGTCTTCCACTCCAAACGTGGAGGGCGCAACGATATCGTTGGTGCCCGCATCGTTCCGCAGGCTATTGGCAATATACTGGTAGTATTTCAGTTTAACGTCAAGATCAGCCTTCTCCGTTTCGAGCCGGTCAAGGTTATTGGTAAGGTTCCCTGCGGACGTCTTGATATCAAGTACATTACTTCTCGCCCGGAAAGACTCCAGCGTACCTTCCACCTGGCGCAGAGAGTCGGAAACCCCGGTTAATTGGTTATCAATGAATTCAATTGTCCGCAGTCCCAACTGATTCTTCTTATACAATTCATTGTCAAGAAAAACCCGCATCACCATATTTACAAAATCCACCCCTTTTTGAGGAACAGCCTGCTGAATGCTCAACTGGACAATATTCGATTCCTTGGATATAGGTTCAATGGCAAGTTGGTTGCGATAACCCTCCGCCAGCGAAACCTGGTTATTGACCTTAAAAAACATCCTGGTGTCTTCCTCCAGTTTGAAAGCATCATTAAAGGTGATAGTAAAACTGAGATTTTTGCTCTCAAATGGCTTGTTGATATCCAGCACTTCCTGGATATCAACAATAGGAACCCTTTCCTTAACCTTATTAGAGATAACGTCATAGGTGGGAACCTCTTTCCCCATAGCCGAGACCATGTATTTGGAGCTTGAAAGACGTTCTATGTAAACCGGTAGCCCGACAAATTGGCTTACGGAAGAATCCAGGTGAACGGTAAAAGGTGTATCCCCATAGTGCTCCATTTGCTTAAAATTCTTTTCCGTAAAATAAGAGATCCCGAAGTTCAGTCGCTTAATGGCGTTCTCAACGTTTGCGAACGACTTTATAATTCCTATTTCGTCCTCCAGATCCGTGCTTGCGTTGAACAACTCCATGCCCTTCAAAAACTGGGCCGGTCCATACCCCTTTCCCTCCTCGCTTCGCAGCAGGAGTGAGGCCCTGATCTGAAATTTTGGCTGTGCCATTTTAATATAGGCATAAGC
>DATBVZ010000026.1:0-7227 GCA_036515095.1 Cyclobacteriaceae bacterium
GGTCGCTGATCGCCAAGTATTCCGGAGGCAATGGTCATGTATTCGTCGGGAATCTCCGTCCGGAGTATGGAATCTTTCTCCGCTACTGCCTGTCCCACCAGCCCCTCGGCAAATTTGAATTTCTTTTGCAGGTACTTCTTGCGTCCGTACGCAAAGCTTGCGCGCATTTCAATGGTAACCGGGTCGTCCTCTTCGTTGACCACATAAAATGCCCCCTGAATAGCCCCTATTTTATCAAGAATGAATTTTATAACATCCTCTCCCAGCGGATCAAGTGTGTCGTGGAGTCGCAGAATTTCACTGATCTGTGCAACGCCCCTGACAATCCAGTTACGTTCGTTGTCACGCCGCTCATTCTCCACCAGGTTCTTCCGCATATTTATCAGCGACATGCCCAGCACGTCATTGTCGGTAACCGGCTTGAACTCGGTGTCGTATTTCCCTTCACCGATACGCATTGCAAATTCAGCGTTGTTCCTGAGCGTCCGGACCAATTCGTCAACCTTTGATGCCATCTGTCCGAACTCATCGCTGGAGTGACTTTCAGTGTTCTCGGGAAGTACCCCATCCGCGACCATGTCAAGTTTGTTGCGCATGTTGTTCAACGGCTGTGTCATGGAGCGGGTCAGCACCATGGAAAGGAGCAGGGCCAGCGAAAGGATGCATACGCCGGCATAAGCAAAAGTCCTGGCAACGCGCGATGCATCGCCGTTGGCTTCGGTTAGGTTCATGCTGGCAATGAGGACCCAGTTGACTGGATCTATCCGGCGCGTTGCCTGAAGGGATTCAACGTTCCGGAAGTCTCGTGCCGTTAGCGATGCAGATCCGGAACCGATCGTGCGCTGAACGACGCCCGCCGCTTCGCCCCTTGCATTCAGAATTTGCAGGGCGCCCTGAGGGTCGTTTCTGGGAGTGCTGGCCAAAATGAAACTTTGCGTAACAGGATCCTGCCGTACCAAAATTATTTCACCGGTTCTGCCAAGCCCGCGATAATCGGACAGAATCCTGTAAGGCCGGCTCAAATCGAGCTTTGCGATCAGCAGGTTGCCGCTGGCCGAACGGGTAACAGGCGCGGAAGCATAGGTGATGAAACGCTGGCCTTCCTTAATTACTGTTCCGAAATATATTTCCTGCTTACCCCGCGAAAGGAGCGAACCGTCGGGAGCGACGAAGTTACCGGATTTCTGATTCGGGTCTGTGGAAGCTGTAATTGCGCCCGACGCACTGACGACGTAGAGCTGGTCAAATCCGAAAATTTTCATCTGGCGAGCCAGGTAGTCATCTACCGGATCCGCCTCATCCGGTTGCGCAAGTCCTGCTGAGGAGGAATCGGTGTCCGATACCTGGGTGAACAGTGCGAGTAGATCCGTTTCTTCGGTTTCCGATAACAAAGCGGGGCCCGCGAGTTCGTCCGATTCCTGGATCACTTTAATGCCCGCGATGACCTTTTCAAAGTAAGAACCGAAATAGGCCGTGCGACTATCGGCAAGGGTATTAAGGTTGCTGACAAATTTCTCGCGGTTTGTTGTGACATTGTAATCGTATGTGAAAAAACTGATCGCAACGATAGCCACAAGAGAAATGATCAGAATGATGAGGGTAACTTTTGTGCTTAGTTTGATATTTCGTAGCATGGCGTATGGCGCTGATAGGTTATTCGGTAGTGATTTTATCCGTTATTATCCGGGCGGCTTCCTCCACGTAAGTCCGTTGATCTTCAGAGACAGGTTTAAAGAAAGCCATTTCGATTACTCCCCTGACTTCCGAAGATTTTTTTACCGGCACAATGAGCAGATAGCGTGGCGAAGCCATTCCCAAACCCGAGACAATTTTTATATAGCCCTCAGGTATGTCGTCGATGTAGAACGTACGGCCCTCCGATGCAGCCTGCCCTGGGAATCCTTCGCCGAATCCATACTCCACATGCGATCCTTCACCAACGGCGAGTGCATAACCTGCACTTAACCGGATCTTCCTGAAGCCGTCTGATTCCCTGGTTTCATAGTACGCGCCCTGGCCTGCCTCCAGTTGGTCGCAGATCACCTGGAGGAATTTCTGATACAGGTCCCTGTTCGATTGTACTGCCTCGAGGGCTTGTACAGGTTCCAGGGATATGGTTCCCTTTTGCCCTTCGTCTGTGCGTTGACCTTCCCCTTCGGCGGAATCGGTAGCTCTCGTTTTGTACACAATAACTTCCCGCCGGGTTGACAGCGCAAAATAAATTGCGGCGGAACCAATGAGGAAGGTAAACGCAACGACCAGGTAAACCCGGGTCAGCACGCCTTCATAGCCCGGAGTCAGGGCCAGGTCTGAGGGCAGCGCGTAGAGCATATAGGCGCAGGCGAGTACTGCGATAAAAAAAGCGATGGCTAACACCATCCCCAGTTGCTGGGAATTTTTGAATGTACGTATCATCGGTAGTGCATTTCTAGTTCACTCAAGAGTTCAATGATCTGATCAACCCTAAGCACGTGATCGATAGTTGTAGCAGACAGCGCCGCCTTGGGCATTGTTTCGATCATGCATTCTTTGGGATCCTGTACGATGGTAAGTCCCTTCTTGTCTTTGATTGACCGCATGCCGATCGCGCCGTCACGATTGGCGCCGGAAAGCAGGATTCCAATAAGCTTTTCCTTATATACATAGGCGCTGGTGCCCAACGTGATATCGATCGCCGGACGCGAATTGTTCACCATTTCTTCGGTGGACAAAGCAAAGTAATGCCCAAGCTCCACCGACATATGATAATTGGCCGGAGCCAGGTATATGCCTCCTTTCTTAATGGGGTCCTTGTCATTTGGCTCGGTAACCTGCACCACGCTCTTAAGCGATAATGCCTCAACGAATCCGTGCCGAACATGCTTGAGCCTGTGAAGGCACAGGATGATCGGCACTGGAAAGTTTTTTGGTAAACTTGACAATATCTTTACAACTCCCTGGAAGCTGCCAGCAGAACCCCCTATAACAACGGCCTTGTAGCTGTTATTTAAGTTATATCTGTTCATTTTCCTGACGAACTTCACTCTAGTCTTTTATCTTCTTGTAGATCTTTTCTTCCGTGTTCACCACAATAAACCGGTTTGAATAATCGCACCAGATCAGGGATTCCTTGGAACCGATGGCCAAATACCCGTATTTGAAAAGGCTTGCGTGAAATTTCTTAAGCACCTCGTTCTGCAGCGCCTGATTGAAGTAGATCATTACGTTCCGGCAGAGGATAAGATCAAATTTGTTGAACGGCTCTCCCAGCACCAGATCATGCCGACGGAAGCTTACATTCTGCATCAGCTCATCATCAAAGACCGCATTCCCATTTTCCACCTTGTAGTATTGGTGCAGTGAAGCGTTACCCTGAAACCGTATATAGTTCTTCTCATTAAGATCCATATTCTTTGCCGGGTAGATTGCCGTTTTCGCCTTGTCCAGGATAGCTGCGTCAAGATCGGTGGCAATAATGGTGACATCCTGCAGAATGCCCATCTCCTTCAAAAGTATAGACATCGACAGCACTTCCTCACCGGATGAACACCCGGCATGCCATATCTTGAACTGTTTGTGGTTGAGCAGGATGGAAGGAATGATCTCCTCGCGCATGATCCGCCAGAAGCTGGGATCACGAAACATCTCCGTGACATTCACGGTTAATTCATCCAGGAATTCGTTTATAAACGGCGGATGATCGCTGAGCTTTCGCAGAAGGGAGTCAACGGTGAGTCGCTTGATCTCCATAATGCGCAGGACCCTCCTCTTAAACGAGGACATGGCATAGTTTCGGAAGTCGTAACGGTACTTCTGGTAGATAAGCTCAGATATCCTTTTTAGGTCAGCAATGTCGATGTCCTGCATGAAAAAGCTGTTAAATTACTCGCAGAGGGGTCAAAAATACGCCCGTTCGGCCTACCGGCAGCTTTCGTTTGCGTGCGAAATGGTACACGTGTGGAATCGTTCAGGAAGCCGGTCATTTTTAAAAAATGAATTGATGTAGTCCTAACCCTGCGAGTTTAAAAAATTGAACTTCAAAAACGAATATAGGAAAAAATACGGTTCGCTATGGCCCGGGCGGCCTGCCAAACTCCTCCTGCATTGCCTTAATCGCTTCAAGGTTTATCCGTAGCGCCCTCTCCACTTCCTCGGCAATCCGCCATTCGTCTCCGGCAGACGGCTTTTTGTTGCGCTCTTCCTGCAATGCCTCAGCACACGCTTCTTTTTCACGCCTGAGGCCGGCGAGTTCAGCTTTTAGTGCCTCTTCTTCCTTTGAATTACCCTGATAAGCGAGCTTCCTTTCAAGACCCTCGATTTTAATGATGTAGTCCTTTTCCTTTCTGGCCATTTCCTCCTGGGTGGCTTGCAACTCTTCCATGTTCTGACGCATTTCCTCCTCCTGTGAGCGCATCATCTCCGTGGCATTCCTGGCTTCTTCCAGCAGCTCACGGTTACGCCCGGCTGCTTTAACGGCCGCAAAGGTTGATGCGATGGTTTCCCCAAGCCGTTCTACGAAACTGATCTCGTGTTCACGGTATTCATTGAACGATGCGAGTTCAATCACACCAAACACGTCCTGATCGATCTTCAATGGTACTACCAGAAGCGAGGTGGGATTAGCTCCACCCAGACCCGAGGTGATCCTGATGTATTGCTGGGGAATGTTTTTCAGATAGGTCGACTCTTTTTCGAGGAACGTTTGTCCCAGGATCCCTTCGCCGATCTTTATATGTCGGCTTTCAAACTTCCTGATGTCGAACGCAAACAGGGAGATCAACTCCAGGTAGGGATCTTGAGGATTCGAATCGTTTAGCAGGTAGAGGCTGCCCTGCGCGGAGCCGGTGTAGCTGGCGAGCGTCGAAATGATGCTGTCGCCCAGCGTTCCAAGGTCGTGTCCGCCCGAACGCAGGATGTCTACAAACTTTGTCAGTCCTTCATTGACCCATTGTCTTCGTTGGTCCTCCTCGTTGAGTTGCCTGAGTTTGATCTGCATATCAATCAGGGAGTCAGCAAGCCTGTTCTTTCCGTGCTGATAGCCTTTGTCGAGATCTTCGTAACGCACCGAAAGGTTGCCCTCGCCGATTTCTTTCACAAAATCAGAGGCATCCTTCAATTGTTCAATTA
This sequence comes from Cyclobacteriaceae bacterium, assembly GCA_036515095.1. Taxonomy (GTDB): domain Bacteria; phylum Bacteroidota; class Bacteroidia; order Cytophagales; family Cyclobacteriaceae; genus ZC4RG29. The sequence continues at coordinate 5,107 of DATBVZ010000026.1, forward strand.
CGTCATTGACCCGACTGGCAACCGCGCCAATCTCATCCGGCGGTAAGTCCAACGTGTGGGTATAATCCGCCGTATTACGTTCCATTTTTTTAAGGGGTCGGGCAAACTTTCTTTTAAAGGCCGGATACCCTGCCACACACAAACCGACATTGACAAAAGCGACGATCCCCACCCAGAGATCAAGGGAAGAACGTTCGCTGATGATAACCTTGTCCATGTCTTCAATTAGCCGGTCGAACCACGAGGAAATACTCAGCCACTGTGCACGGGCCATCATAAGATCTTTTGCGTTACCTGACCGCGGTTCGTTAAGCGAAGTGCGCTGAACGATTTGTCTGAACGTCTGCCAATGTCCCTGTAATTCCCGGAATGAGATGCGTGGCAAGTCAGGGAGCTGCTCGATAAACACCGCTGTGCCCGCTATCCGGCCGCCGTCCGCGAGCGTTTTCATCGCATGCTCCTGCTGATCGATAGCTGAAACTATTTGCTCGATAAGATCATCACGGCCCTGCAGGAACAGGGTTGCGTTCACAAAGACCTGTTGTCCGGATACCTGAGTTTGTCTGGCGAAATCGCGCTGAAAGTGCAATTGTTCCAGTGCGGATATTTTAGCCTGGAGTACAACGAACTGAATTACGAAAAGCAAGATTAGAGAGGCCAGCAAAAATGAGATCTGAAAGGCTAGTGTCCTGTCCCTAAAATATTTCATGATCTAAAAATAGGAAATTACTCTTTCTCGCCATGCTCCATATTTTCTTTTGTAAAGGCATAGGGGAGCAATGATTCGGCTGAGGGGGCCTTAACCCAGTTGTGATGTTGATCCAACATAATGATTTCTATGGACGACTTTTGACGGGTTTCAACTTCAAGCATCACCTGCCTGCATGCACCGCAACTTGTTGCAGGCAACAGCTCTTTGCCGCCCTTCTTTCTTGCGACCACGGCGATCTTTGTAATCTTGTGTTTCGGATGGGTAGTCGCTGCATTATAAAGGGCGACGCGCTCGGCACACATTCCCGATGGGAAAGCTGCGTTCTCCTGGTTTGCGCCGGTGACATAAGAGCCGTCGTCAAGCAGAATAGCAGCGCCAACCTGGAATCTGGAATAAGGCGCGTAGGCAAGATTGGCGGCCTCCTTAGCCTTATGGGCCAGGTATTTGGATTCCGCATCCAGATCGTCCAGGTGCTTAGCCGTCTCGAATGTTTTCATTACCGGGGAGATGCAGATGAAAGATAATCATTTTGGAACGGTAATTCATCGGGCCGGATATGGAATTTTGGATTGTTATCGGATCATCCGTTTTCAGGGTGAAAGGTTTTGCCTTACTTTGGCGGTATGCGGACACTATTGGTTTTGGGCGCCGGCAGATCGTCGGGTGCATTGATCGAATACCTCCTTGGACAGGCTTCCGCGCAGGACTGGCAGGTTATTGTGGCGGATAAGGTGCTGGAGTCTGCCCAATCCGCTATCCACCATCATGAACGTGGCGCGGCAATTTGTTTCGATCCGGATGATGCGGAAGGAAGCCGGACTATCCTCGCATCGGCTGATGCTGTCATTTCGCTCCTTCCACCCTCCCTGCATTTCGACGTGGCAAAACGCTGCCTCATATTGCGAAAACATTTCCTGACAGCAAGCTACGTAACCGAAGAGATGAGGTCGCTGCATGAAGATGCTAATTCTGCCGGCCTGCTGTTTCTTAATGAATGCGGGCTTGATCCGGGTATCGATCACATGAGCGCAATGGAAATGATAGACAGGATACAGGCCGAGGGCGGCCGTATTCAGTCCTTCGAATCGTTCGCCGGTGGACTTATCGCCCCGGAAACGGATCCGCAGAATCCGTGGCGCTATAAGTTTACCTGGAACCCGCGAAACGTTGTAACAGCGGGCCAGCAGGGAGATGCGGAATACCTGGCGGACGGCCTTCGCAAGCGGGTTGCCTATGAGGAATTGTTTCAGTGCACTACACGGATCAGCATTAACGATTTCGGTGAATTTGAAGGATATCCGAATCGCGACTCGCTGCGCTACATCAAACTTTATGATCTCCGTGACGTCCGCACCATGATACGGGGTACGCTGCGATTCAAGGGATTTTGTTCTGCGTGGAATGTCCTT
>DATBVZ010000027.1:0-4914 GCA_036515095.1 Cyclobacteriaceae bacterium
TGCAAGCTGCCACAGATCGTGAACTTCGTCGGATCTGATCTGTTAGCGAATATGTCTCTACCTTCGGAAAAGATCGTGATACCTCAAAGATGTCCATAGCCACAGCAAACGCTTTCTTGTAAACTACAAGGTTTTTGAAAGAGGGCTCCATAAAATCATGGGTTTTTGATTTACGGATGCAACCTAAGAAAAAATATACCAATAGGCCAATAGTTATATCTTTTTTGAATGACCTTATTCCTATTGGCGACTGCCGATTGAAGACTGGCTACTGAAGACTGGTGACTGAAGACTGGCTACTGAAGACTGGTGACTGAAGACTGGTGACTGCCTCCTGCTTTTTGCCTACTGTTTAACGATCCTCCTGACTACTTTCTCCTTCATGCCCGGGGCGGAGATCTCGATCAGGTAAAGTCCGGTGGGATACATGCCGAAATTCAGCATACCGCGGTCGTTGGGGTACAGCGCCTGATGCCCGTATTCCTTACCCATGAGATCGTATACATGGACCTCCAATTCAGCCGGCAAGGTTGACTCAATATAAAGCCTGTCAGCCGTGGGATTCGGATAAATGCTGACTCCGGCTTCCAGGACATTGGCATCGGGTGACACTCCAACAATAGTTGAGGGATCAATCGATACCTGAATTTCAAATGTGGCCCTGCACCCGGACAGGATATCAATCTCCATTACACTCACCCTGCCGGGAACCGTATTCCACGTGACACTAACCGCTTCATCCTCCTGTGAGAAGGAAGTTGCACCGGCAGCATACCAGGCATACCGGCTGTCCGGTCCGGGGCTCTCGATGGTGTATTCTTCATCGCTGTTGGCCATTACCGTTTCTGGTCCGGTAATGACAGGTTCCGGGGGACTGTCTACACGAACAGTAAGGGAACGTGAAGCGCTGGTTCCACATCCGTCCTGATGCGCAACGGTCAGGCTGTACTCGCCGGCATTGTCGAATTCCGCTACAGCCACATTGCCATTGGCGCTCAGCGATGCTCCGGAAACGTTCCAGTTGTAATGAAGCTCCTCGCTTCCCGCTACTTCAAAAGCAATTTTGTCTCCAACGCAAACATGATCCGCGCCGGATATGTAACCGGGCTGTGCCGGACCGGAGCGTTCATCAATCTTTCCCAGGTTCCCGTACTGGCCGCAATAAAATACGTTGCCCTGACTCACATCCACATCGGTAAGGCCTATATAGGACAGATTGCCCAACTCCATCCAGTTGTCCCCGCCATCTTCCGTGCGGTAAATTGTACCCTGCTCCAAAAATGCATACCCTTCCTGCCCTGATTCAAATGCAAATTGATTTATGGTAGAAGGGATGCCGCCAAATACCGGCGACCATGACGTACCTCCATTGGTCGTCTTTAGTACCAGCCCATCCTTACCCCCCATGTAGCCTGTTGTCGCATTGACAAAGGCTATGGTATTGAAAAATTCACCTGAACCCGACCACGAGTATACAACGGACCAGGTCGAACCCCCATTCGTGGTCTTGATAACTTTTCCCAGCAGGTCAACACCATAACCCACCAGTGTGGTTGGAAAGGTTACCTCCATCAACTGGTTCAGCGGTTCATCGTACACTACCGACCAGGACGTACCACCATTGATGGTTCGGTAAATGGTACCGAAACTGCTATACGCAACAATCACATCCGCAGAAACTGCCACCAGCTTCCGGAGGTTCGCGGTGCCGCCAACGTCTACCTCATATACTTTCGTGAACGACGACCCGCCGTTCGTTGTCTTGTAAATGCGATAACCATCCGCAGCAAAACCTTTTTGATCATCGATGAATTGTGCCCCGGTTATGATCTCGTCCAGATCAAGTTCATGCCACGACGATCCGCCATCGGTTGTCTTGTAGCTGTAAAATTCGCCAAAGGTGTATCCTACGCTTTCCGAAGGAAATTCCACGGCATAGAAATCCTGCGACCGTAATTCCATTTTGGTGTCCCAGCCCGATGACCCTGCAGGGGCGCTGATAACGGCGCTTCCCGGTTCAATTGCCCCGGGTGCAGAAGAGTTCGTTCCGGACAATACAACGGTATTGTCCCCACTCCGGTACGCAATACCGGTGACTCCGGTAATGGATGCACCGTCCACCTGATTCCAGTTTACACCGTTGTTCATGCTGATCCAGATGTCGCTGGAAGAGTATCCGCCGATGACATAGGCATAGCCGTTTCCAACGAAAGCCACTTCTGTGAAGTTCTCGCCGCTTATACCGTTTACTTCATACCAGCTCTCACCGCCATCGTCAGACTTATACAGGTTGGTGGCTGTTGCCAGCAAGCCCGTATTGATGTCATCAAAAGCAAGGCTTACATACGAATTGAATGCACCGATCAGATCCGTGTCTGCGGCATACCATGATACACCGCCATTGTTTGTTTTTACCACACTGCCAAATTCATCGCACGCTATACCGTTGTCAACGTCCCAGAACCAAAGGGCAGATGGCGCCACAAAGAACGGACTACCCTGAAGTGTCCAGTGCTTTCCGCCGTCTGTGGTCAGCAGTAGTTCCCCATCGAGTCCGGCGACGTAACCCGTATTATCATCAATGAAGAAAGCCGTGTGGGCGTATACACTATGCGGAAGGAAAAGCTGAAACCAGGTATTTCCGTTATCATCGGACTTGAGCGCTACGCCGTTCCCGGTAATATATCCGGTTGTTCCTCTAAACGCGATCCTGCCAAGTGGTGCCGTCACACCGCTGTTCAGTTGCGTCCAGGTGCTCCCGCCATTGGCCGAGCGCAAAAGTTTCCCGTTCTCGCAGGCTGCGAATAGATTTCCCTGGCTGTTGAACTCGACGTCACGGATACCAAAGTTCAGCCGCCGTATCTCAAGTCCGCAATCGCCTGCTGCCGCCGGACCGTTTGATCGCAACACATTAATGGTAAGTTGTGATTCCAGTTCACCGCTGTCACCCGAGGCTTTTACGCGAATGGTGAAGACATTCTGCCGGTCGTAGTCAAACGACACGAGGGCCTTCAGCGTTGTGCCCGTAAGCTGAAACAGGTTATTATCCGTATCTCCTTCCCCGTTCGTCAATGTGTAACTATAAATCCCACCGGGGTCGGCAAGTGAGAGTGTGCCAACAATTGTGCCCGCCGGTGAATTCTCTGAGATCGCATTGTTACTGATCACAATTTCCTCGCCCGTATCCGGCAGCAATTGTTTTTTGAGTGTGGCCGAATTGTACGCGTCGCAAAAAGCTGGTATTTCACCTTCCACAGATTCACCTACCACGGTAAGCTCATAACTACCTTCGTTCGAGTCGTTCGTCCTGATCGACAGCAATCCGGTCCGCTTACCCGGAGCTACCGGTACAAAATACACATTGAACGGAAGTCGTTCTCCGGGGTTGAGTATCGGGGGCAAATTGCCCTGAACAAAGAAATCCTGCCCTGAAATCTGCACCTCGGAAATTATGAGCTCTTTTGCTCCGGCATTGACGATATCCACCACTTTAACGGCGCATCCATCGACCTGGACAGGGTCAAAACTGATTTCGGCTCCCGACAATTCCGAGCGCTGAAATTCCGTCTGAATATCTACCTCCGCCGATGGCGTGTCATTCCACAACGATATGCCGTAACCATCGTTGGCGACAAAATAAAGTTCCCCGTCAACGTCGGTCAAAAATTGTGGTATTGAAACTTGTCCCTGATTAATGTCAAAAAACTGCCGGGTGCCAGCAGACGATCCGTCGCTGATCCACAACTCTCCATCCCCGGAAAAAAACAACGACCCCCCCGATTCAACCGGCCTGTTTTCCCCGAAGTAGGGATACCCGAGTTGTGCATCGCTGACCTTGATTGTTCCTGCTTGGGTTCCATCCGATTTCCACAGGCTGTAATTGGCGGATGACCCGCCCTGAAAATACAGGTTGCCGTTGTAGGCTGCAAAATTCCTTATCGCCGTACTTTGATCCGGCGGCGTCCATCCAAAGGACTCCACCAAAACGGTGCCTGTAGTGGTTCCGTCGGAAACCCAAAGCTCATTGCCTGAATCCGGCAGATCCTTCGTCAGTGAAAAGTAAAGCCTGCTGTTTACGTCGGTGAAATTACTTAGCGTTATACCTGGTTCAGGCGCGTTGAATTCCTTGAGCGATACCGGAGTTGTGCCGGTTGTCGCATAGAGGCGAACCGTGCTTCCTGACCCCGACGCCGTAGCAAAAAATAACGTGTTGCCGGCAGTCTTCAGGTTCCCGGCGTAAGGCAGTTCGTCAACGTCAACAACTGCAGTGCCCGCGGGCGAACCATCCGATTGCCACAATGCGTCATTAAAAACAAAGTACAGGTAGTCATCGGTGATTTCAGCTTCGGTAATCTCACCGAAACCCACATCCTTGAGAAGGACGGTGCCCCCGGAACTTCCATCCGTCTGGTAGAAGGACGTGTTGAATCCGTCGGGCGATGCTGCAAAATAGAGTTTGCCCTGGAAGACGGTCAGAAAATACGGATCAGAACCCAGGTTATGCCCGGAGCGCAGATCCGTAACGAGAACCGTTCCTCCCGGCGTGCCGTCCGACTTCCAGAGTTCCGAACCATACTGAAGGGTTGTCGCGACGAAGTAAAGTAGTCCATTGAAAGCGATCAGACCCGATGGGTTAGAACCTACCGTGCCAGGCGCCAGGTCGCTAAGCAGAACAGTACCTTCCCGGGTGCCGTCGGTGATCCACAGTTCGGTGCCATGAACACCGTCGTCGGCTGCGAAGAATACTGTCCCGTCAACATCCTTCAATACGGCAATATCATTAAAGCGGGATAAGAATTGTTGAGCGGACACTGATATACAGCCAAAAATTGCCGCAAGCGCGAACAGAGATCGAAACATAAGCCGGACTATATACAAGGTGTGAATATACGGAAATTCGGGAGATTGGGAACG
>DATBVZ010000028.1:0-8092 GCA_036515095.1 Cyclobacteriaceae bacterium
CCGGAAGGTCGGGTGCCTGAAGTATAAATGTCTCCGCGCGACCGATCGGAGGAATGCCGTTAGCACCCTTGTCGGTATACGCGGCGCGCGCAATCACCACGCCCTGTTTTTCAGCGCGTACACTGTACGTCCCTTCAACCGGCAGCGAAGTCACCTTGTGTTCCTCGGCGAGGCTCAGGATATACTCTACCATCCTGCCTGTCTGTTCTGTAGTAAGGGTAGGATGGGCAGCCATGGCAACGTCGCCCCATACGCCGCTCCCGCCGTTTATGATCTTGTCAGCGAGATATTCCTTAGCCTTCGTATCGTTCTTATACTTCTTTGCGACGTCCGTATACATGGGGCCAATGGATTTCTTATCGACCAGGTGGCAGGCCTTACAGTCGCTCTCTTCCATAAGCCTTTTTCCGGCAGCAAACCGGTCCGCCGAGGCATCCGCAGCCAGGTGGCCCTGGGCGATCTCGACCTTATCATAGCCTTCCTTGAGGTAGTCTATCGTGACAGAAACTTCTCCAGGATCAATACCCCCGTCGTTAAGACTGCCGTCCTCCTTGTCGGCCACCCTTACGATATAGTCGAACGTGGTATTCGGAAAAAAGAAACTCTTATTCCCGCGGGTAATGGTAAATGCCAGTTCAGGGGGTTCATTTCCTGCCTGGATCTCTGCGACCGCGCTGGAAGACTCTCCGTGCGCATCGGTCACCGTTAGGGTAGCGCCGTAGATGCCGGGTTCTTCAAACGTAAAGGAAGGATTTGCCTCCCTGAGGGTTTTGACCGTCTCGCCATCAGCGGATTTTAAATCCCATACGTAAGTCAGCTCGTCGCGGTCAAAGTCTTTCGTTCCCGCTGAACTGAATTCTACGGTAAGCGGTGTAGCACCTTTTGGTTTGCTCGCAGCCATCTGTATCTGCGGCTTGCGGTTACCGCTATTGTATTCTATGCGCACAAGCCTGGCGTTGTCATTTTGCTGGAACCAGCCTGTGCCGTACTCCAGCATATAGAGGTCACCATCAGGGCCAAAAGCCAGGTCCATAGGATTGCTGAATTTATGACCCGGCATGAACTGCTCCATCTCCACGTAGTTGCCTTCTTCATCCATGGTCACCACTATAATCCAGCCGCGCATCCATTCGTAAATGAACAATTTGCCATTGTAGTAATCAGGGAATGTCCGTGCAGCGCCCTTGAAGTCCTCAGAATAAAACACCGGACCGGCCATCGCCGTGCGGCCACCCGAACCCAGCAAGGGAAACTCTTCCGACCTCCCATAAGGATACCAGATAAAGGCGGGTTGGGCTGGTGGAAGCTCCGTCAGACCCGTGTTGTTCGGTGAGTTGTTGATGGGCCTTGCGGGATCGAACGCTGGCCCTGACTTATTGGTTGCGAAGTCAAAATCGTTATACGGCTTGTTGTCACCCACAAAATACGGCCATCCGAAAAAGCCTGCCTTGCGCGCCTGGTTGATCTCATCGTAGGCACGCGGACCAACTCCGGCAGAATCACTGGCCGCATCCGGACCCACGTCACCCCAATAGAGATAGCCGGTCTTCTTGTCAACGGATATCCGGTATGCATTGCGAGTTCCCATCACATAGATCTCGGGACGTGTTTTTTCCGTACCCGGAGGAAAGAGGTTCCCCTCCGGAATGGTATAGGTGCCGTCGGGTTCAGGATGAATGCGGATGACGCTGCCACGCAGGTCGTTCGTATTGGCCGCACCCTTCTGAGCATCCCACGGAAAACGTCCCGGCCGTTCGTCGATCGGAGCGTAGGCGGTAGACCTGGGACTCGTATTATCCCCCGTACCCAGATAAAGGTTGCCGTCTGCATCCCAGTCGATCGAACCTCCCGTGTGGCAGCACTCTTCACGTTGCACTTCCACTTCCAGTATTGTCTTTTCAGACTCAGGTATCAATTGGTTGTCGATAAAGTCCCACCGAGTGAGAATATTGACCGGCTTATCGCCGGGTTTGGAATAGTAGAGGTAAACCCAGTTATTCTGCTCGAAGTCAGGATCCAGTCCGATGCCCAGCAGTCCGTCTTCAGCCTCGCCGCGGTCGTTGTCAGGGTTTTTGTATTTATGGCTGACTTCAAGATGATAGATCGCCTTGACCGTTCCGTCTGCAGGATTGTAAAGTTTGATGGCGCCCTTTCGTTCAATAAAGAGTACACGGTTGTCGTTCATGACCACCAATTCAACCGGTTCGTCCAGACCTTCCGTAAGGATAACCTTTGTAAACCGGTTCTCATCCGGCACGCGTGACGTGCGGGCGAGCGCAAAATCAAGCGCGTCAGGACTCCCCCCTCCAAGAACGTATTGCAGCCCACCCCAGATGTGATCCAGGAACAGCGGCTCGGTATAGCTTTCGCTGGTATGGCCCATGCCGGTGTAGAATGCACGTCCGCCGTCATACTCATGATACCATGACATAGGGTGGTCGTCGCCGTTGGTACCGCCCTCATAGGTGGATTCATCCAGCTTCACGAGGACCTTGATCAGATCGCGCTTGATGGACTTGTAATTGTAAAACTCGTCCGAGCGGGTAAACCGGTCGGGGAGTGAATCTGAAGCAAGGTGGTTGTGGTCTGTGACATAATATTCTGCGGTCCGGACATTTGGATTATTGGGATGGCTTTCAAAGTACGCGCCGACGAGGCCGTTGTACCAGGGCCAGTCGTATTCCGTGTCGGCCGCAGCGTGGATGCCAAGGAATCCGCCTCCAGCCTGGATAAACCGCTCAAAATCGTTTTGTTGTTGTTTGTTGAGCACGTCCATGGTTGTGTTTAAGAACACGACGGCGTGGTAATTACGCAGGTTCTCCTCGTTGAAGTTTGCGGCATTTTCGGTAGTGTCAACCGTTATGCCGTGCTCTGCGCCAAGCTTCTGAAACGCTGCTATTCCATCGGGAATGGATTCGTGACGAAAGCCAACCGTTTTGGAAAATACGAGTATTCGGGGCGTTTCCTTTTTGGAGGTGCAGGATACGCCTGCGACGGTAAGCATCACGGTAAAGAGTACCAACATCCGCGAGATTCTGGCAAACATTCTAATCATGGTTTAGTAAAAAGTTATTGATCAGCCGTGGGTGCAGGGAATTCCTTCCCAAAGCTTTTTGCAATATAAAGGAAATGGTCCAAACCAGGGGTTGCGGAGTGACTAATGGTAGGAGGGATATAGGGTGTAGGGGTAAATAGGTATGCCTATACACTAATATCCGTATAGATCAATAACCACACAACACTGTAGACAGTTTTTCCCATCGAAAGTGGAAAATATGCCAATTGAGGCATTTCGATAAATGGCATGGAACTGGAACCTGAACAGGTAACGGGTCAACCAAAGAGGAAATGGAAATGAAGGCTTTTGAAATCATCTCCGGGGAATCACCAATCGTAACCGCTGCGATCCACGACGGTCATTTTATCCGGAAGGAAGTCGCTGAATACCTTAATCTCAGTGAACACGAACGGCTGCGGGAGGAAGACCCGTATACCGACTACCTCGCGGGGGTTTCCGATACGCGTATTGTTGGCCGGACTTCGCGCTTTGAAGTGGATTTGAATCGTCCTCGGGCCAAAGCCGTGTACCAGGAACCTGCCGATGCCTGGGGATTGCACGTCTGGAAGAAACCGCTTCCGATGGACATCATCGAACGGTCGTTGGATCAGTACGATGCATTTTATGCTGAGGTGGGCAACCTTCTTACTTCCGTTATCGGGCGATGCGGATGTTTTATTGTGCTGGACCTGCACACGTACAATCACCGCCGCGATTTGGAAAGCGAGGCACCGGCCAGCCTTAACCCCGAGATCAATATCGGGACCCTCCACTTTCCCAGGCGCTGGCAAAACGTTAAGGATAGGTTTATGGATCAGCTGTCCAGGACAGAAGTCAACGGCCATCATCCCGATGTCCGCGAAAACATCAAATTCAAGGGAGGAGAGTTCTCCAGCTGGATAAACCGGAACTATGGTGAATACGGTTGTTCGCTTGCCATTGAGTTTAAAAAAGTCTTTATGGATGAATGGACCGGTACAGTTGACATCCATCATATAAAAAACCTGAGGGGCGCACTGGCCAGAACCATTCCGGCGATACAAAGCCAATTGGAAAAGATAACCGCATGAACACGCAGGTGGATAGCGAAATAGTAGGCACCATTAAAGCAAGGCTCAAAAAAGGGGAACCAATCCGGCTGGAGTTGCCTCAATCGGGCATTCTGAATATTGACAAGCCTGTGCCGTTTTTATTGGTCTACCGTTTTCCCCAAAACGGCAAGGATTACTTTACGTTTCAGCTGGGCATGACCGAGTCGTCGTACATCATGGCACATGACGATGAAGGTGGCGAACTTACTAAAATACTTCAGACCCTCATTCACCAGTTGTCAGAAACTTTTGGTTCGTTTCTGGTTCTGGAAGTCTGGGTGGGAGACAAGGAGCGCGAGCATGATTTCACCATACACATCAATCACAAGAGTACCGAGGCCGTAGCCGAAACGCTGCAAAAGGAATTACGACGAAATGTCGGCTACGTAAATGTTACCGCGGCCATAGAAAGGTCGCAGGAGATCTCGCCCCCCGATTTCAACGCATTGATGACGCGCGAAGAAGCCAAGCAGCTGGGATGTCAGTTGGTTGGCCTGGAGGTCAAACCCATCTATATTGATTTCACCACCAACAAGGCATATCCACTATTTGCCCGCGAACTGAGGATCTTGTTTGGCAAAGCGCTCAAGAAAGCATTCTTTGAATTCATCCGGCTTCATACCTCATTTACTACAGCGCGCTTTGAAATGCTGGGCAACACGGTGGTGGAAGACCTGGTATGGAACATAGACGCAAAACTCGCCGAATACAGCAACCAGTTTGATCTGCTTGTCCTCATCACGCCGGTCAATGTGAACGAAGCGTGGGAGGAATTTAAGAACACGCATTACCGGAAACAGCCCGTTTTCCACTACCGGCACATGCCCATCGATCCGGAGATTATCAAACGAAAAATATACGATCTGCCGATCGAAGACATAGCGGATCCTACGATCGCCTTTTTGTTTCGCGACAAGCGCAAGGAAATCGACCGCATGCTTTCGATGATGATCGACCGGGAGAAGCCCGACTTCGTGCAAAGCAGCATTCAACTGTTCGGCAATATCGATGAGCGGGTGATCGATGTGGCGAAAGGGCTTCTGGTAGCCACTCCGATACTGAAGAAGGAGAGAACGGATCTTATCGATGCGCAGGAATTTGCCAAAATGGCCATGGCGGAAATGGCCTATCTCAAACAGCAGTACGACGGCCTTGACTGCAAAGTGGAGATCCGGAAGGATGTGGTGGGCGTGTTTGTGTCACGCGGCGTACTCAAACTGAATGAGAAGTTCGTCGTAGAGCGGAAGCGGGCGAAGGCGCTGATCCAGCACGAGGTGGGAACTCATATAGTGACGTATTATAACGGTACAGCTCAGCCTTTCAGGCTTTTCAGTTCAGGTGTTCCGGGCTATGAGCAATTGCAGGAGGGGTTGGCTGTGCTGGCCGAGTACATTTCCGGCGGACTCACCAACTCAAGACTGCGTACCCTGGCGGCGCGCGTGGTTGCCGTAAATCACCTGATTGCGGGCTACTCTTTTGTGGATACGTTTTATTTGCTTATCGAGAAGTATCAATTCAAGCCCGAGAGCGCTTTCTCCATCACCATGCGCGTCTACCGCGGAGGGGGATTCACAAAGGATGCCGTTTACCTGAAGGGGCTGCTGAACCTGCTTACCTACATACGGGAAGGCAATGACATAACGCCTTTGCTGATTGGCAAGATCCGTCAGGATTATTTGCCGATCGTTGAAGAACTGGTCTACCGCAGAGTACTCAAACCTATTCCCATAATGCCCAGGTATCTCGAAGATGATTATGGCAAAGAGATCAGGAGAATAAAGAAAGGAATCACGGTATTTAATATGATACAAGTATGAGAATAGGATTTGTCGTAAACGAGGTATCGCAAGAGCTTACTTCGTATACTACCACAGGCCTGGCCCTGGCAGCGCACAAGCGTGGATATGAAGTGTACTACATGGGGGTAGGCGATTTCGCATATTCCGCCGATGGCCAGATGGGTGCACACGCGCGAAAGGCCCCTGAGGCCAAATTCAGAAATGCCGGAACCTTTCTCACAGAGATCAAGGAGTCTGAAAAAATAAGTATAACCGCCGGCGACCTGGACGTGCTGATGCTTCGCAATGATCCGGCAGAAGAAATTGAAAAGCGTCCATGGGCCCAGAGCATGGGCATCATTTTCGGGCAACTGGCCGTCCGGCAAGGTGTTATTGTGCTCAATGATCCGGGAAGTCTAAACGATGCCATAAACAAAATGTATTTCCAGCACTACCCGGAGAAGGTAAGGCCACGGGCTGTCATCACGCGCCATGTTGATGACGTCATCGCCTTCTTCAAGGAAGCAAAGAACAGGATGGTGCTGAAACCACTGCAGGGTTCTGGTGGCCGCAATGTTTTCCTGGTGACAAAAAAGGAAGCGAAGAACATCAACCAGATGTTTGAAGCCATCAGCCGCGACGGGTATGTGATCGCCCAGGAATACCTGACCGAAGCTCAGGAGGGTGACATCCGCCTGTTTCTTGTAAACGGAAAGCCTATCGAAGTAGACGGAAAGATCGCCGCCCTGCACCGCCTCCAGAAAGACGGTGAGATCAGAAGCAACATCCACCGGGGTGGCAAGGCCACCAAAGCCGTCATCACCGACGAGATCCTTGAGCTGGTGGAACTGGTCAAGCCCAAACTTATCGAAGACGGGATGTTCTTTGTTGGACTCGACATTGTCGGTTCATCGTTGATGGAGATCAATGTGTTCAGTCCCGGAGGCGTCAACAATGCCAGCCAGCTGCACGATGTTGATTTCATTACACCCATCATCGACGCCATCGAGCAGAAGATCCATTACCGCGCCACGTACGGAAATGAGATCAGCAACAGGAGGATCGCGACAATGTAAGGATGTGCCTGCCAGCCGTCGCGATAGCAGGCAGCACGTCAACACATCATTTCTGGAATGGTTCTGGTTGCACAATACCCCATATGTGAAATCACAAATTCGAAACGTATGAAAACAACACAAATGACCTTAAATCGATCTCTGGCACTTGTGGCGGGATTGATGATGTGTATACTTACATCCACAGTATGTGCACAGGAACCACAACAGCCTCGGTCGTCAGGCCCGCAGCATCCCCAGGACCAGCCTGCCGATCCGGCGCAGCAGCCCGTGGGTCCTCAACAGCCTGCATCACAGGCGTTACGGGAAGATTATTCCGACGCGGAACTGAAATCCTTCGTAAACGCCAACAAGAGAGTGGCCTCCATCCAGGAAGAGACGGAACAAAAGATCATTGGCCAGATCGAACAGAATGGGCTTACGGTGGATCGTTTCAATGAAATACTTGCCGGTCAGCAGAACCCGTCGAAGAAGGACTCAATTCAGGCTTCTTCTGAAGAGCTTGCCGCGTTCAACCAGATAGCGCAGTCAATCGTCTCCGAGAATGAAAAAGTAAAAGACCGGATTGAAACCAGTATCGAAGAAGAAGGCATTAACATCGACACCTACGAAGCCATTATGGTGGCGTATCAGTTTAGTCCGAAGGTGCAGCAGCGCATCCATAAGTTGCTGGAAAAGCAGGAGCCTTGATAGAAAGGTGTTGAAGTGTTGGGGTGTTGGAGTGTCGATGTGAGGATAAACGAAGATGGGAATTCTTCAACACTTCAATTCTTTAACCTGCCCACTCTTCCCAATATCCCTCCGCGGGTTCAGTGCTCCATGGCGTCGGAAACCTGAATGGTCAGGTAGGAGCCATCGCGCCGGAAAGCTTTCAGCGTACTTACCACTTACTACTTACCACTTACCACTTACCGCTTACTACCTACCACTTACCACTTACCAGCCATCCCATACACCTCCCTCGTTCTTTCCCGCAGCTCGCGGTACCTCGGGTCGTCCTTCAGCGCCCTGAACGTCGGATACTCCAGGAAGAAATTCACGGGGGCGGTGCGCTTTTCGATGCATTGGTTGACATGGTGGAATGCTTTG